>CAYZUV010000195.1:0-4480 GCA_964481245.1 uncultured Pseudomonadales bacterium | reverse complement strand
TGCGCGAGCGATGTCACGGCAGAACCGCCCGCTCCAAGTTCTGGCAGGTTGAGGTCGTCGAAGGTGGCAGAAGCAGCAAGCGATGCCCAGCCAACTAATCCCATGAAGATGAGCATCTTGCGCATGCACGTATGGTGGCAGGCCGAGACTTGGCTGTCCAATCTGATTTGGCGAATCTGCCTGATATACTCTCGGGGATGAAATAGCGCGCCTTTGCCTAAGGCATCGAGCCCAATTAGTTTTTTTCCACTCGAATGAACGAATTAGAATGTAAGGAAACAACCGTGCCGGATCAAGAACCCCTCTCCAGTAACGAGTTACCCTACAAGGGCGCGGTCGATATCGACCTTGACACCCAGGGCCTGCAATGTCCCATGCCGCTTTTGAAGGCTAAGCAGTCTCTGAACCGGATGGCGCCCGGGCAAGTCCTTAGAGTCGTTGCTACAGACCAAGGTTCGGTCCGCGATTTTCAAGTCTTCGCAGCGCAAAGCGGGAACACGTTACTTGGCCAGCATGAGGAGGCACTGATTTACACCCACTGGCTTGAAAAGTGTTGATGTTTCACTACAGTAATAACACTGGAGCACGGCAATGATCGCCTTAATCGCTAACTGGTTGGATCGTTATTTTGCGAATGCCGAGGCATTGGTCATCGTGCTGCTTTTGGCATTTGTTTCGGTTGCACTGCTGTTGCTTGGGTCTATCGCTGTCCCGATTCTGATCGCCATTGTATTTACCTATGTTTTGCAGGGGGTGGTCCAAAGAATGGGCCGATTGGGTGCGCCCAAGTGGGCCAGTGTGAATGGAACCTACCTCGTGTTTTTAGGCGGCTTTATTGGTTTCCTTGTGTTCTTTTTCCCAAGAATTTGGCGCCAACTTACAAGGCTTTACCAAGATCTGCCCAATCTAGCCGTCAGGGGACAAGATGTCGCTCAGCGCTGGGCCCAAGATTACAACTGGCTCATTTCCGAAAAGCAGGTCCAGGCTTGGATTGATGTGCTGAATACTGAGGCGGCGAACATCGGCCAGTGGATTCTCAGCGCCTCATTTGCCAATTTGCCCGTGTTCATGGAAGTCCTGGCCTACGTGCTGATTGTGCCGATATTGGTTTATTTTATGCTGAGTGATAAAGAGGCGATCCTGGCGTACTTGTTGGGATTCCTCCCGGAGGAACGTCCGCTGCTGAACCGGATCGGGAGAGAAATGAATCACCAGCTTGAAAACTACGTTAGAGGTAAGTTCATCGAACTGGTTCTCGCGGGAATCGCGACTTACATCCTCTTTTCAATCTTTGAGCTCAACTATGCGGCGCTACTCGCCTTCTTGGTGGGTCTCTCCGTGATTATTCCCTATTTAGGTATTGCCGTGGTTACCGTGCCCGTTGTTGCCATCGCACTGATGCAGTTTGGCTTTGATGGCGCGTTTTGGAGCCTGATGGCGGGTTATGTTGTGATCCAGGCGCTTGACGGTCTGTTATTGGTGCCGCTCTTGTTCTCCGAGGCGAACAATTTGCATCCACTGGCGATCATTATTGCGGTGTTGGTGTTCGGCGCCTGGTTCGGTGTGGCGGGTGTGTTTTTCGCGATTCCGCTCGCGATTTTGATTAAGGCTTTGATTGACGCTTGGCCAAGAGGTGACACGTTTCCACCTAACAACCTTTGATGGGATCGTTGTGAGGCGCGTACCCTGGCTGTATCATGGCCGGCTTTTTTAGGAGTGAAATTGTTGATCGCAAAGGGGAGCATTGTCGCGCTGGTCACACCCATGTTCGAGTCGGGCGCAATTGATTGGGAGACGCTCGAGGCTTTGGTGGAATGGCATGTGGCCTCTGGAACGAAGGGGGTCGTGCCTGTTGGCACCACGGGAGAATCGCCTACAGTCACGGCAGATGAAAATTGCGAGATCATTCGATTTGTTGTTGAACGAACTGCGGGTCGAATGAGCGTAATTGCGGGAACAGGCGCCAATTCAACGAGTGAGGCCATCGAATTTACAGCGTCTGCTAAAAAGTCGGGTGCGGACGCGTGTCTTCTGGTGACGCCCTACTACAACAAACCAACTCAAGCAGGATTGGTTGCGCACTACTCGGCCATCGCAGCTGCAGTTGATTTACCGCAGGTCCTTTACAACGTACCCGGTCGGACGTCGTGTGATCTGCTTCCAGATACGGTGGCACAACTGATGTCGGTGCCGCAGGTGATTGCGATAAAAGAGGCTACGGGATCGCTTGAGCGAGCGAGAGACATACGCGAGCGATGCGGTGATCGGATTGCCATTTACTCAGGAGATGATGAAACCAGTTGCGATCTGATGCTCGAGGGTGCAGCAGGCACGATCAGTGTGACCGCCAACGTGGCGCCAGAGGCAATGGCGGCAATGGCGGATGCTGCGGTTGCAGGGAACGACGCTCGCGCCCATCAATTAGACGCACCGCTTCAGGCACTCCATAAGCACTTGTTCGTGGAATCAAATCCAATTCCTGTAAAATGGGCGCTGAGTTATATGAAAAGAATCCCGTCTGGGATTCGGCTGCCATTGACGCTATTGTCCGAGCAATTCCATGCTGATGTAGTGGCTGCGTTGCGCGAGGCCGGAGTAGTGAACTGATGCAAAAATTAAGTGGTTTCTTTGTCGCGTTGCTCCTGGGAGGATGCACTTTCTTTGGCAACGAGGAACGGATGTCTCGACTCGAGGAGGGAAGTACGGATAAGACCACGGTGCCGGCGGGTTTGGACCGACCGCAGTTTGTCGAATTGATGCCGATTCCCGATATTGAAGACCCGCGCGGGCTCGCCGGATCAGAATTCGAGCTCAGACCCCCGGAGCCGCTCAGCACGCGTTACGGCGTCGACCAGATCGTTATTAAGCGTCTCGATGACGAGCAATGGGTTTTTCTGGATATTCCACCTGCGGTGGTTTGGCCCAAGGTCATTCAATTTTGGGAAGCCAATAACCTTGACGTAGAAAGCGCTGACCCAGCAGATGGCATCCTCATTAGTCGCTGGCTCTCGGCACGAGGGGGCGATGCAGAAACGGCGTTTCAAAGCATTCGCGAAGCCAGCGTTTATCGCAATACTCAGGATGTGAACCTCCATCAGTTCAAACTTTGGTTAGAGCCTGGCGTCCGACAGGGAAGCACCGAAGTTTATTTGGAACAGCGACAGGTCTCTGCTTCAGCACCCTATCGGTTGGATGCGATGGCCTGGAAAGGCGTCTCGGATAACGAAGAAATGGAGACCGAAGTGCTGCGTGGCCTTGCCTATTATCTGGGCGAAAATATCAATCAAGGCACGATGAGCATGATGGCATCGAACCTGGTGGAAGGGCGGACCCGCCTGATTCCCGACCGATCGAAGCCAGAACTTCGTTACCGGTTAGATTTCAATCGTGCCTGGTCAACCGTGGGTTCTGCGTTAGAAAACGCCGGCGTCACGGTGAACGATATCGATCGAACCTCGCAACGGTATTACGTGAACTATGTGCCTTACAGCCAGAAGAAACCTGGCTTTTTCAGACGTCTGATCGGTGGTGGTAAGAAGGCGCAGGAAGCCAAAGATAGCTATGAAGTTCAGCTCGAAGACGATGCGGGTGAAGTGCTTGTCACTGTCTTTCAGCGAGGCGAGTTGGCTGATGGGCTCGTCGCGGAACGCTTATTGAAAGTGATCAAGGAATACTCGATTTAACCTGTGCGTATTGCATCCCTCGGTAGTGGTAGTAAGGGCAACGGAACCTTTGTCGAAGGTTCTGGTGGGGTGGTTCTGATTGATCTTGGGTTCGGCATTAAAGAGACGCTTCGTCGTATGGCCAGCCGAGCGATTTCCCCTTGGGACATCAAGGCCATCCTGATCACGCACGAGCACGGTGATCATATCCATGGCGCCGCCCAGCTAGCGCGCAAATTTCATCTCCCTATTTATATGACGTCGGGGACCTTTGATCCCAAGCGGTTTGAGGGCGGTCTCGACATTCGTCGAATCAATCTTGAGGAACCATTTTCTATTGCGGGGATGTCTATTCGCCCGGTCACCGTGCCTCACGATGCCAAAGAACCTTGTCAATATGTGTTCAGTGAAGCAGGGCTCAATGTCGGCGTGCTGACAGATATCGGACACATCACGCCCCACGTGTTGGATGCATACAGCGCCTGTGACGGATTGGTTCTTGAATGTAATTACGACCCAGAGATGCTAGCCACGGGTCCCTATCCACGAGCACTCAAAGCTCGGGTCTCTGGGCCTCTCGGCCATTTGTCCAATGAACAGGCGGCAGGTCTTCTCGCCTCGATGGATCTCGATCGGCTAAAGCATGTGGTGATTTCTCACATCAGTGAGAAGAATAATCGTCCCTCACTCGCTGAAGCCGCTCTCCGTGAGGCGTTAGGGGGGTGGCAAGGCGAAATGCATCACGCGACGCAAAAAGAAGGCTTGGACTGGATTAAAATCGCTTGACCCAAACTGTATGGTTATACATACTGTACAAC
>CAYZUV010000194.1:0-4508 GCA_964481245.1 uncultured Pseudomonadales bacterium | reverse complement strand
CGAATCGATCGCATGAGCAACATCACGCCAGCAAGGTTAAGGTCCGCAACCGTAAATCCCTCACCCAATAGGAAATCGCGACCTTCTAAATGGCTTTCCAGGACCTTTAAGGGGCGCTGGAGGCTTTCGCTTGCCGCATCGATCACTGCCGAGTCAGGATTACCACCCGTAAAAAACTTCTGCACCACAATTTGCATTTGCAGTGGTTCGATCTCACTGATGGCCCAGACAGACCATTGAATAGCCTGCGCTTCTATAACGGGCTCTTGAGGGTAGAGCGAAGGCGCATATTGCTTGGCGAGATAAAGATTGATCGCCATGGACTCGAACAGCACACAATCCCCATCGACCAGGGCCGGAATTCGGCCGTTGGGGTTCACGGCTTGGTAGTCTGCTGTTTTCGAATCATTAAAGTAGTGCGTCGGCACGTGCTCATAGGCAATGCCCGTTTCTTCTATCGCCCACAGAGAACGAATCGCGCGTGATGCCGATACACCATAGATAGTGGTTGCCATTGTTGCTCTCAAATTAGTCCATTGATTGAGTCACCAGCATACCGGGAAGCCTGGCAAGAATCTGCCCGAGTGGCGCCGCTCATCCCTCCTCTTCTGCGACATCTGGTTGCCGGGACCTTCATCATTCAATTTCACCCGAATGTCACAAGCGCCGGTTTGCCAGTCCCGACAGTGCCTTCATCTATGCTCGCCCGATCGCCGCAGACAGTGGGTTCATCCCGCAACAACCCCGCTCAATGCGCCATCATGAGCAACTGGAGGTTTCATAGGTTAATGGCATCCATTAATATCGACGTACGCCCAATGCTTACCCTTTGTGCCTTATGGTCAGACTCAGTGATTTACCCAGCGACGAGCAGGCGCATCTGACCGGCAAAGCGCTGCCGCCGCTCGGGCCTCCCGTGTGGACTACACCGATCAAACCCCTGAAAAACATGCGCCTCGCGCTGATCACGACCGCAGGGCTCCACCTTCGGGGCGATCCCCTCTTCGAATTCGCCGACGGGACTTACCGGCCAATCCCCAATAACACCGCGCCCGGGGACATCATCATGTCGCACAGTTCGGTGAATTTTGATCGCACAGGCTTTAGCGAAGATATCAACCTCGTCTTTCCTATTGATCGGTTCCGAGAATTGCTCGACCAAGGCATGCTCGGATCGCTTGCTGATTTTCACTACAGCTTTATGGGTGCGGGCCTGGAACCTCAGGCGTTCGAGAAGGGGGCGGCCCAAGTGGCGGGTCTTCTAAAGCAAGATCAGGTAGACGCGGTCCTCCTCACGCCCGTCTGACCTAATTGCACACGCGCCGTGAGCGCGCTGGGCTATTACTTGGAACGTGCGGGCATTGCCACCACGGGCATCAGCTTGGTTCGCGAACACACGGCCCAATTGCGACCACCCCGATCACTTTGGGTCAGTTTTCCACTGGGTCGCCCGCTCGGAATTCCCAATGATGCAGAATTCCAACATGCGGTCATCAAGGCGGCGCTTGAACTCTTTGAAGAGGCAAGTGGGCCCGTTCTCCGTGATTACCCCATCGACGCGCCGGAAGTCGCCATTGAGTCTGCGCCGGCGTGTCCCGTCAACTTTCAGCGCCAGTCAGGATCCTGGCAGGATCGATTGGCCAGTGAGCTTTCCCTCACTTCGCCTTGGTATGAGATCGGACTCGATAAGCGCGCTGGGAGAACGCTTGTGGGGGCCTCGACTTCTCATATTCACGAGATCCTGCAGCGATTCGGCGAGGACCTCGATGCTCACCGGATACCGGCGGATCTCAAATGGTTTAAAGCATCCATCGAGGATGCAAAAACTTACTATTTGGAAGCACTCAGCGCTGAGCCCGGCCAGCACAATGCGAGGCAGCTTTACCGGAAACTCTGGCATGAAACCGAATTAGGCCGAGCGCTCGGCTTGTTTCATGCCATGTTTATGGATCATCCCCAACGCGCCGGCTTTGCGCGAATTCTGCTGCCTCGAGACGCGCAAAGCAGCATAGACGATACTATGAACTAGAAACGCGCCCCTAGGAGCCCAACTTACGATGCGTGTCATTCCCATTAGCGATACATTTGTCGCAGACATCAAAGAGATTCAGGTGGCACGCCTGAATGATGCAGATTTCGAAGTTCTCTATCAAACCTGGCTCACCTATGGCGTGGTGCGGATACGGAATCAAAAACTCGACGAGGACGGTCTGCAGCGATTCAGTGCTCGATTCGGCCCTCTTGAGGAAATCCCCATGGGCCGAATGCCCGAGGCACAGCGAAAGAACATCAAAAATCGCTTCGTGACGCAGCTGTCAAATATTATCGAGAATGGTAAGCCGATAGGCGGATTGGGAAATTCGGAGGCCGCATGGCACTCCGATATGACCTATGTAGAAACACCCCCACCGGCCAGTATTCTCCTTGGCGTTGAAATCCCCGCGCAGGGCGGCGATACCTATTTTGCTGACCAGACGGCGGCATTCAATGCCTTGCCTCAGCCGCTCCGTGAGCGCATTCAAACCTTAACGATTAAGCATGACGCAGCGCATACGAGCGTAGGCAGCTTACGACCAGGATTTGAGGCGTTTACTGACCCTCGAGAAGCCCCAGGGGCAGTCCATCCGATCATTCGAGTGCACGAGGAAACGGGTCGGCCGGCACTTTATTTGGGCCGACGTGAATGGGCCTATATTCCAACATTAACGCTTGACGAGAGCGAAGCACTGCTCGATGAAATTTGGCGCTATGCCGCCAAGACGCCCTACGTTTGGCGTCAAACTTGGCAACCTGGAGATGTCATCATCTGGGACAATCGCCGCGTGTTACATCGGCGAGACGATTTTCCACAAACCTCAAGGCGATTGATGAAGCGATGTCAGGTGTTGGCGCGAAGCGAGGCCGCGGCCTAGGAGCCTCAGTGTCAATGGCGCAAGCCATCTGACTTCATAGATCTGGAAGGCGCTCACCTACTAGCGCAGGTGCCGTCTGCAATTAACAGATGGTCGATAAAGACCCAATGCAACGTCACCTCTTTAATTCAGATTCGATCGCAGCAATCACTTGATTAACGTCGACCAATGGGTTCGCGGCGACCTGTCGAATCCATGTCTCGCCATCGATATCGACTTGGGAAGCCATTGTTTCCGGCAATGCAAAGGACGGCTGCTCTGGTGATCGATCATCCTTTTTGATACGCCACACCACGACACCCGAAACAGGATCAGTCAAGAGTTCGAGCTCATTTTGCCTGTCAATCCAAGACGCAAGTGATTCTGAGGCGGCCATACAATGCTCGATCCTTGCCTTTAATCCACGCTGCCCCCAAGCCAGCAGCGTCGCAAAAAGTGGTATCGCCACTGCGCCTCTTGAGCCCTGAACGCCGACGTTTGCATCGGCAAGATAAGCCCCACCTGCACTGATAGCTGCCAATGACCGTTCGGGATTACGAAAAAAGACCAGGGCAGCATCCTTAGGCTGGAACAAAAGCTTATGCGCCGAGACCGCCACCGAATCCGCTTGTTTAATTCCCTCCAGTCGCTCTGCATATTGCGTAAAAATCAGCGGCCCTGCCCAAGCAGCGTCCACGTGTATCCAAGCTGCCTGGGTATCGACCATTAACGGGTCAATCGCGCCGGTGCCAGTGGTTCCCGCGGTTAAAACAAGGGCGGCATCGCTCAAGTCTCGCGGCAGCGCGCTTTTGTCCATCGCACCCGTTCGCTGAACAGGCACTTCTACTACAGGTAAACCAAGAATATTGGCTGCCTTTGCAATCGAGACGTGGGCTGCGCTTGACGCAATAATTCGCTTTACGCCTCCCGCCTCTCTTGCCGCCCATAGTGCGTTCAAATTTGACAGGGTGGCACCCCCGGTCATGAATCCGCCGGTCATCCCAAAGGAGGGTGCAAGCCAGCTGATGACTTTCGATTCAATCTCTCGGGCAACGGGTGAGGTTGCTTGGTGGAGCACATTTTGATTCAGACGCGCATTCCATTGCGTCATCGCCCATGCCAACCAGGGCGTTGGCGGATCCATATGCGCCATCGCCATGGGCGAACCAAGCTTTACGGCCTGACCAAGGACCTTCGGCGCCAGCAGATCAATAATCGCATCGCCTGAACGCCCATCCTCAGGAAAATCATGCGGCCAAGGCTGAGTCAGTGGTAACCCTGATGGCTCATTCAGAAGGCATTCCAGGGCGTGCCGCAACCTCTCGGGCTGAGGGGTAAAGTCATCATCGAATCCCGACATCCGTTCAACTAACCTTGAATGCGCGCGAGGTGGGTATATCCATTACACCCACTCAGACTCACGAACCCGATCAACGTCATCCCGCTTCGTTCGGCCATCTCAACCGCCAACGATGAAGGTGGCCCTACTGACACCACCATTTCAGCACGAAGGGCCGCAGCCTTTTGGATCAATTCGAAACTTGCGCGCCCAGAGAGCAAAAGCCCACGTCCAGGTGCGCCCAGTGTCCGACTCAACACCTGCTGACCGATGACTTT
>CAYZUV010000193.1:0-4514 GCA_964481245.1 uncultured Pseudomonadales bacterium | reverse complement strand
AGCCCAAAGGGCACGATATGCGGCGTATCCGCTCTCGCCATTTCAAGATCGAACAAATAACGCTGAGTCGGCGTAAACCCTGGACCACCGTATTCAACCGGCCAACCCGGTGCAGACCAACCTTTCGTGTGGAGTGCCTGCTGCCAGTAGACATGGTCTTCCTTTCTAAGAGACCCACCCGGGGAGCGTTTTTTCCGATCACGCATCTCTTGCGGGTAATTGGCCTCAATCCATCCACGCACCTCCATTTGGAAGTCGATATCGGCTTGGCTGAACGTTAAATCCATGGTTCTCAGTCCTTTGTTCAATAGTTCAAGTATAGCGCGCTAGGCTGCTTGCTCAACGAGTGATCGACCGACCACTTTTAGTGCCAAGGTTTCCTCGGTACCCTCAAATATGGACAGCACCCGAGCATCAAGCCAATAACGGCTGACATCAGTTTCCTCCGCGTATCCCATGCCGCCATGAAGCTGCATCGCTTCTCGAGTGACCACTTCCGCCTGTTTGCAGGTTACAAGCTTGACGAGGCTCGCTTCCACCTGGCCCTTGCCTTCATCCATCATGCGGCCCACCGCATAGGTGAATTGTCTGCCTGCGGCAATGGCCATTGCCATTTTGGCGATTTTGATTTGAGAAAGTTGATAGTGGGCAATCGGCAAATTGAACACCTTCCGGTCTTGGGTATAGCGAAGAGCTTGATCGAATGCACCCTTCATGAGTCCGATGGCTCGAGCAGCTGTCTGAATTCGCCCACCACTGAACCCTCGCATGGTGAAATAAAACCCTCTGCCGAGCCCTTGGCCTTCGCCAATGACATGCGTGTGAGGCACGAAGAATTGATCGAAGAACAGTTGATAACTGTGCATACCGCGATAGCCGACCGTGTCGATCGCTTTGCCGGTTAACTTGCCACCACCGGGCTGCTCAACCTCGAAGGCGTGATCATTTGTCGATGGTTTTTCGACCAAAAACAACGAAAGCCCTTTATGCCCGAGCGAGGGGTCTGAATCTGTTCGACCTAAGGTGAGCAGGACATTGGCCTTGCCAGCAAAGGTGCTCCACGTTTTCGCGCCATCTAAAAGCCAGCCTTCTTCAGTCTGCGTCGCCTTCAATTTCATAGAGGCAACGTCAGACCCAAAGTCGGGCTCGGTAATTGCGACCGCGCACAAGGTCTCACCAGAGGCAATACCAGGCAGCCAATGGGCTTTCTGCTCAGGCGTTCCCCCTTCCATAATCGCACGAGCTAGGATTTCCGGCCGGGTAATCAGCGAGCCGGCCCCACCCAACGAAACGCGGGACAGCTCTTCTGTCACGACGATCATACCCAAGGTATCTTCTTTGTCATTGGGCAAGAGCCCGCCATATTGCTCGGGAACCGAAAGGCCGAAACAGCCGAGCGATTTGAGTCCTTCGAGAATGCTGTCTGGGATGATCTGGTCTTCGCGGTGAATTTGCTCAGCAAGCGGTGCGACCACCTCATCAGCAAACTGCTGAAACGTGTCCGCCATCATGGATTTCTCTTCGCTGAGGCCTCTAGAGCCCAAGTCGCCCTGCGCCTCAATCACACGTTGGCCGAGCGCCGCGAGTCGCTCAGGCTGATGGCATTCCTGGATAAATAGCGTGAGAGCCTGAGGGATGGGTGCGTTCGCCTCCTCTCCCAGCGCTGAGATGGGAACCGATAACCGGTCGATGATGGACTTCACCATCATGCCAGCGTGAAGTTCGGCCATATCTTCGAGCAGTGAATCTGAGTTCGAGCGCGCGTGCGTCGCAAGGGCTTCAGCACTGCCCAATTCTGCTGTGCTGAGCGAGCAGTCGAAAATGGCTTGTTGATGATCATCAATTGACGTCGATCCGATCTTCGAGCCCGCTTTGATGTTCGACAGCCGGCGTTCGATGAGGGATTTCGTCCAGTCTAAGTGCGTTTGGTAATGCATACGGTTTCTACTTATTTAAGCCAATATTGGATCGGTTTGGTGACGAATAGATGAAATAAATCCATTGGCACTGCCATAGATTTAAGGTCGGTGGCGGCGATTGATATCTGTTCGTTATGCCTCTACTTTGGAGAAAATCGCCCTCGGATTCTCAACTTGCGTGAGCCTTGCTCTACGTCACGTGACCTAGGAGAAAGCGGCCCAGCTTTCTCTTAAGAAGATCCATGGCGTATTGTGCCACGAATTTTCCGTTCATAGCCTGTTTGAGACCGGCAACCTCTATTGCATCAAGACAATGATAGCCACACGCTGCTCTGTTGGATCCTTGCGTTACTCTTTGGACAGTGCTGATCCACCGAAAACCTTCGATTCAGAGATGGATTGACTAATCGACTAAGGGGTTCACGGGGCACCGGAATAATTAGTGATCGGGTTCTTTAATAGATCGGAGCCGAGTTTTCAGCTCTGATTGGCAACAGAAACACCGCCTGAAACTACATCAAGACAATGATAGCCACACGCTGCTCTGTTGGATCCTTGCGTTACTCTTTGGACAGTGCTGATCCACCGAAAACCTTCGATTCAGAGATGGATTGACTAATCGACTAAGGGGTTCACGGGGCACCGGAATAATTAGTGATCGGGTTCTTTAATAGATCGGAGCCGAGTTTTCAGCTCTGATTGGTAACAGATAGACCGCCTTGCATAGCTTTCACTATTGATTGGAGCGGTAACAGTTTTCACCCACGGCTTTGACCAAACCGGGCTGGGAAATTCAAACGGTCGACAGCGCGGCCTCTCGCGCCTCTTTCCGTAAGGCAAGCCCATCAGACACCCTGATGCATCTAA
The DNA here is from genome assembly GCA_964481245.1 of uncultured Pseudomonadales bacterium. Taxonomy (GTDB): domain Bacteria; phylum Pseudomonadota; class Gammaproteobacteria; order Pseudomonadales; family Azotimanducaceae; genus UBA9926. Next base: position 1,728 of record CAYZUV010000193.1, on the reverse strand, counting down.
CAAAACGCGCTACACTGCGCGCGGAGGTGCCGCACATGCCAGATCAGCCAGGCCCTATTAGCCTCGTGACCGACTATTTCAAATCACTGCAATCGCATATTTGTCAGACGCTCTCAGACATCGACGGCTCAACCATGTTCAGCCAGGAAGACATCGAAACCCCCGGTGGCGGGCATTCGCGGCCTCGGGTTCTTGATGGCGGTGCGGTGATTGAACGGGGCGCGGTGCAGTTCACGCACAGCGTAGGTGCAGCCCTGCCGCCCGCAGCGAGCGAGCGCAATCCTCACTTGGCGGGCCAGGGGTTTCAGGCCGCAGCGATCTCGATGATCATGCACCCAAAGAACCCTTTCGTTCCAACCTTTCACGCAAATCTGCGATATTTTGTCGTAGGTGACAGCCATTGGTATTTCGGCGGCGGCTTTGATCTCACGCCTTTCTACCCGTTTGAAGAGGATGTGATTCACTGGCATGAGACGGCCAGGGCCGCTTGTGCCCCTTTCGGTGAAGGGGTTTATCCGAAACTCAAAGCCTGGTGCGACGAATACTTTTACTTGCCCCATCGACAAGAAACACGGGGTGTTGGCGGGCTCTTCTTCGATGATTGGTCGGAAGGCGGCTTCGAACAAAGCTTGGCCTTTGTGAAGAGTGTCGGCGATGCCATTCTGGAGGCCTACGTCCCAATCCTCGAACGTCGAAAAGCCACCCCCTACACCGACGCTCAGAAGGAATTTCAGCTGTATCGCAGGGGTCGCTACGCCGAGTTTAATCTCGCCATTGACCGAGGCACGAAGTACGGGATCCAATCTGGACGGCGCATCGAATCCGTGTTGGCTTCCATGCCCCCGATGGCCATCTGGAAGTATAACTGGCAGCCCGAGCCCGGGTCTCCTGAAGCCGAGCTTTATGACCGTTACTTAAAGCCCAGGGAGTGGCTCGGTTGAACGTGAGGGCGCTCCAGCCGGTCAGCAAGCTGCCTCAGGTCGGCACAACGATCTTCACGACCATGTCGAAGATGGCGGCTGACTTTAATGCGATTAATTTGTCCCAGGGATTTCCGGACTTTGAGCCGCCGAAAGCTCTGCTTGATGCGCTGAGGGCGCGGTTGTCTGGGGGGCACCATCAATACCCGCCGATGGCTGGCGTTTTGTCGTTGCGAGAAGCCATCGCGAACAAAGTCGCTCGGCACTACGGCGCCGAGGTCAACCCTGAGACCGAGGTGACCGTTACCTCGGGGGCAACAGAGGCAATTTTCGTCGCCATCCAAGCCGTCGTCGAGCAAGGTGATGAGGTCATCATGTTTGATCCAGCTTACGACGCGTATGACCCTGCGGTGCGTCTCGCTGGTGGCATACCGGTCCACATTTCGCTGGAGGCGCCTGACTTCCAGATTGATATAGAAAAAGTTGCAAAGGCCCTTTCGGCAAGAACAAAGTTGATCATTCTCAACTCGCCGCACAACCCAACCGGGCAAGTGATTTCGAGCGGCACGCTTCAGGCACTCAAAGTGCTTGTTTTGAGCGCCCGTTGCTACCTTTTAAGTGACGAAGTTTATGAGCACATGGTTTTCGACGGTGCCCGTCATGAGAGCCTCCTTCGTGATGAGGCGTTAAGGGCGAGGTCGTTTGTGATTTCAAGCTTTGGCAAAACCTACCACGCAACGGGCTGGAAAGTGGCTTATTGTGTTGCCCCACCAGAGCTTACGGTGGAATTTCGTAAAGTGCATCAATT
>CAYZUV010000192.1:0-4517 GCA_964481245.1 uncultured Pseudomonadales bacterium | reverse complement strand
CTTGTTCTCCGGCTTGCTGTGGGGTCTCTTGTACGCGCCAGCGGATTACCAGCAAGGGCATAGCGTTCGCATCATGTATGTCCATGTGCCTGCAGCAATTGTGGCGCAATCAAGCTATGTACTCATGGCCAGCTGTGCCTTGATCTCGCTGATTTGGAAAATGAAGCTGGCTGATGTGGCGTTCACGACCCTGGCGCCTATCGGGGGCATGGTAACCGCGCTCGCGTTGCTCACGGGGGCTATTTGGGGCAAGCCGACTTGGGGAACCTATTGGGTATGGGATGCCAGACTCACGTCGACCCTGATTTTATTCTTACTTTATGCGGGCGTGATCTCGCTCAGGCAGTTTGGGTCGCCCACGCCTCAGGGTGGTCGTGCTGCCGCCCTTCTCGCAATCATTGGTGTGATTAACCTGCCAATTATCAAATACTCGGTGGATTGGTGGTTTACCTTGCATCAACCTGCAAGTTTTACCCTAACCGCGCGACCCAGCATGCCTTTCGAGATGTGGGCGCCACTCTTGGTGTGCGTGGTTGGCACCTACCTTTGGATGATTTGGCTCTGGTTGCTCCGCATGCGCGTAGAAGTGATCAAGCGTGAATCTCGTTCGTTGTGGGTGAAGGAGGCGTTGCTCATCTCGTGAAATTTGAGAGTTGGGGTGAATTTATTGCCATGGGCGGACACGGGCCTTATGTCTTTGCCGCCTATGGTCTCGTGATCCTGGGTTTAGTGGGGATGGTTCTGATCGCTCGAGCCAATATGAACGCCGCGAGAGAAACTATCCGGCAGCGGGCATTGATTGACGAGGTGTCCTCATGAAATGGGGTCCCATGAAGCCGCATCGGCGCCGCAGATTAATTCTGATTGGTGGCCTCGTGATCGCGATCGGCAGCGCCATTGGGTTCACGCTCAAAGCGCTAAACAACAACATCAACTTGTTTTATCCGCCAGATCAAATTGTCTCAGGCCAAGCGCCTAAGAATGAGCGGATCAGAGCTGGGGGTATGGTCGCAGATGGGTCACTTCGAAGACAGAGTGAGAGTCTGGCTGTTCGTTTTGAAGTGACAGACTTTGCGGGCTCGACCTTTGAGATGCGCTATGAGGGGATCCTTCCCGATTTATTCCGGGAGGGTCAAGGGATCGTCGCCACAGGTTACCTGACAGAGGCGGGCCACTTCGAAGCCGAAGAGGTGCTCGCAAAACACGACGAGAATTACATGCCACCGGAGCTCGCGGGCATTGCTCAAATGACGAGCGAGACAGCACCTCGTGTGGATTGAGATTGGGCATTTCTCGGTCCTGATTGCACTGCTTCTGACGCTGCTAGGGGGCGCGACCGCCTTGTATGCGTTGCAGCGTCGCGATGTGCACTGGGCGGCCTTGGCCCTCGCCGCTGCACCACTCGCATTTTTACTCATTCTGCTCGGCTTTTTGACCCTAATGGCTGCCTTCATTGCCGATGATTTTTCGGTGACGTATGTCGCTCAACATTCCAACCGCGCGTTGCCAATTCAGTACAAGATGTCCGCGGTCTGGGGTGCTCACGAAGGCTCTTTTTTGCTCTGGTGTCTTGTTATGGGCGGCTGGATGATGCTGGTCGCGAGATTGAGTGAGAGCCTTGCACTCGTCATGCGATTGCAGGTCATGACGGTGCTTTACGGGCTACAAGCCTGTTTCCTCCTGTTTTTACTGTTGGCGTCCAGCCCCTTCGACCGTTCTCTACCTTTTTACCCCGGCGAAGGGGCTGATCTGAACCCACTGTTGCAGGACTTTGGGCTGATTGTGCATCCACCGCTTCTTTACATGGGCTACGTTGGACTTTCCGTGCCGTTCGCGTTTGCGATCGCAAGCCTTTGGTCGGGTTCAGTTGATCTAAGTTGGGCCAAGTGGTCGAGGCCGTGGACGAATGTGGCATGGGCATTCTTGACGGCGGGCATCACGCTTGGCAGTTGGTGGGCCTACTACGAGCTGGGTTGGGGCGGTTGGTGGTTTTGGGACGCGGTAGAGAATGCGTCCTTCATGCCATGGCTCTTGGCCACCGCCTTGGTCCATTCCCTGGCAGCCACTGAAAAAAGGGGCGTCTTCAAGTCTTGGACTTTGCTGCTGGCGATCAGTGGGTTCGCTTTTAGTTTGCTGGGTGCGTTTTTGGTTCGCTCGGGCGTACTGACCTCTGTCCACTCGTTTGCGGTCGACCCTCAGCGGGGGCTTGCCATCCTTGCCTTTCTTGTACCCGTGGTAGGGGGGTCTCTCGCGCTTTACGCAATTCGAGCGAAATCGATTAAAACGTCCGCCGTCTTCGCCGCGACCAGCCGAGAGAGCTTTATTTTGGGTAACAATGTGCTCTTATCTGTTGCGGCGCTGATGATCCTGCTGGGTACCATTTACCCTTTGATCTATGAGGCGGCGACAGGCGGGTTGAAGATTTCCGTCGGGCCGCCGTATTTCAATGCGTTGTTTTTGCCACTCGCAGGACTTTTACTTCTTATCCTGATGGTGGGTCACGAGACCCGGTGGCGAAAGACGGAACTTGCACATCTATTGAAGGGTCAACGCTGGCAATGGCTGGTTTCGTTCGCACTGATGGGGGCTCTGCTGAGTTGGCTCGAATCCTCCTCGATTCCTCAGGCGCTCTTCGCATGGCTTAGCCTCAATGTGTTGGTTGGATTGGCCAGGCAGTGGGGCACAAGGGCGCATTTGCGAGGACGATGGAGGGCTCTCATGGAGCAGAGCACGTCCTACTACAGCATGTTGCTTGGGCACGTGGGGCTGGTCATTGCTGTGATCGGCATTGCCGCGACTTCGATCTCCAGTATCGAACAAGACCTTCGCATGGCGCCGGGTGATGAGGTTCAGGTGGGTGACTACGCCATGCGACTGACGCGTGTGGGTGACGTTGACGGTCCTAATTACATCGCCGAGCGTGGTGAAGTCGTAGTGACCCAGGGCGGGCAATTCGTCGCGCGGTTATTCCCCGAAAAAAGGCGCTATCACGTATCACAGATGGTGATGACTGAGGCCGCTATCGATGCGGGGCTGTCCCGAGATCTTTACGTGGCGTTGGGCGAGCCATTGGGCGATGGTGCTTGGTCAGTGAGGATACAGGTCAAGCCCTTGGTGCGTTGGATTTGGTTGGGTGGTGTCTTGATTGCGTTCTCTGGTTTGTTGTCTTTGCTTGACTTGCGTTACCGCAAGCGAACAACACAGCGCGCACAAATGGCTAACGAGTCTCTCGCGACTCTGAGCCAAGGACACTGACGTGGCTAAACAAAGTTTTTTGATTCCGCTAGCCATTTTTTTGGCCTTGGTTTTGATTCTCGGGCTGGGCTTCACGCTGGATGATCCCCACCGATTGCCCTCCGTCCGAGTAGGCCAGCCTTTCCCTGAATTCTCTTTACCTGATTTGACCAAGCCAGAAATCGAGCGTACCGAAGGTGATTTAAAAGGCCCCGCGCTTGTGAACGTGTGGGCAACCTGGTGCCCCACATGCTATGCCGAACATGAGGCGCTGAAGGTGATCGAACAAACGGGCGTCAGGATCTTTGGGATTAACTACGCGGATGATGCAGACAAGGCTCGCGCATTTTTGAGTGATCTTGGAGACCCGTATGTGTTGAATGTGGTGGATGCCGATGGGCGATTGGCCATAGACCTGGGGGTTTATGGTGCGCCAGAGACCTTCGTCATCGATCGTGAGGGACATATCCTTTATCGGCATGTGGGTGCTGTAGACGCCCGCGTTTGGCAGGAGACGCTGTCGCCGATGATTCAATCTCTAGCGGGTGCTGGCAGTGGCTAACTTGTTAATTCCGAGTCTGTTGGGGTTGATGATCCTAGTCAGCGGTGCCAGCGTGGCAAACACGGTCGAAGATCTCACGTTTGCAGATGATGCATCGCGAGACCGATATCAAAATTTGATAGATGAACTGAGATGCCCCCAATGCTTGAACACGAACCTTGCGGGTTCGGACGCCATGATTGCCGCCAATTTGCGTCGAGAGGTGTATCGAATGGTGACGTTGGGTGAAACCGATGAGGCCATCAAATCATTTATGTATGAGCGGTATGGCGATTTTATTCTCTATCGCCCGAGGCTGATGCCCTCAACCTGGGCACTTTGGCTGCTCCCGGGCGTTTTGCTGATGATTGGCATTTGGGTCTGGTGGGTCATGGCTCGGCTGTCCAGCTCGGACTCGGATGATGAAATGCAAATGAGCGAAACGGATTTGGCTGAGGTTGAGCGCCTGCTCGGCGAGTCGCATCGAGCCAATGACACATGATGGTTTGGATTTGGTTTCTGCCCCTGATCGGTCTTGTGATCCTGGGTCTATATGTGGCCACTATTAGATTTCGCCGGATCAACTTCCATGATGGAAAGCTTGAAAGCCAACGCGCGTTTCACCGCGCGCGTTTAGAAGAGCTTCCGCAGCTCATAGACGAAGGCTTAGTCGAGCCAGAGCAGTTGGCAGCGATTGAGCGAGAATCGAAGCAAGATCTACTCCGCGAGTCGGATCAGATCG
>CAYZUV010000191.1:0-4554 GCA_964481245.1 uncultured Pseudomonadales bacterium | reverse complement strand
CGCCACGCTTGGTCCAAGACTGGATGGGGCGGCTTATTCGCTTGGCTCGGCTGGCCGGTGATCAAACCAATCGCCGACGCCGTCTATTCGGTCTGGGCTCGACGCCGATTCAAGAGACGCTACGGATCGTGAACACGGATGACTCCCCCACCGCACTGATTATTGGAGGAACAGGTGGTATCGGATGCGCGCTTGTTGACCACCTCGTTCGAGAGGGTCGCCATACCGTTCACGCCACCCATCGAGAGGGTGCACTTACTTCGAATGAATCAGCGCACTGGCATCCGCTCGATGCAACAAATGAAGCACAAATCCAAACCTTGGCAACACAGTTTCAACGTGTCGATTTACTGATTAACACCATTGGCGCGCTTCAAACCCATGACTACGGACCTGAAAAGTCCCTACGAAACATCAGCGAAGCACAGCTCATGAGTCAAATGGTGACCAATGCGCTGCCCACTCTATTGCTCGCTAAGCATTTCACCCGATCACTCAAACACGCGCCTGAGGCACGGATCGTCGCTCTGTCGGCGCGCGTCGGGTCCATCGCTGATAATCAACTCGGCGGATGGTACAGCTATCGTGCATCCAAAGCCGCGCTAAACATGCTGGTTAAGACGCTCGCCATCGAGTGGCAGCGAACCCTTCCAGCGGCCTGCGTCATCGCCTACCATCCTGGCACGGTCAAAACCAAACTCTCTGAACCTTTCGTGGGTTCTCAAACTACGGGCTCCGATTCGAGTTCTTCAGAAAAACGTCTCCTCACCCCAGCAGAGGCAGCCGAGTGCCTATTGACGCTTACTCGGCAACTTCAGCCTGAGGACTCAGGCACGTTCTGGGATTGGCGGCACCAGATCCTGCCCTGGTAGCCCCAAAATGATCAAAAGCGGCGAACCTTTCTTCTGGTCAAACCGCAACCCAGCGGCTCGCGCTTGACTCAATCGCTTCGCTTTGCGAGCGCCAATCAGTAAAACGATCGTTGCTGAAGCCCTGGTCACCGTCCTCGCGTTGGCCCTATACTCAGGATCAAGTTTCGATTTTGGGTCACATATCAATGAAAGGCGTCGTTATGAATCTCCTAGCTGATATGGTTGAAACCCAGTTAGGTATGGAAGAATGGAACGCCGTGCTAGACGAAGCAGGCGAGGACGGTATCTACACCGCCACGTCAATTTACGAGGACGAGCGCCTTCTCAACATGGTAGGGATTCTCAGCCGCAGGAATGACATTCCAGTGGGAGATTTGGTTTATGCGTTCGGTCAGTTTATGTTCCCCGCATTCTTCAGCCGCTATCCACAACTGATCGAAGGGCACGATAACGTGCTCGATTTTTTGCAGGGCCTAGACAGCGTCATTCATGTCGAGGTTGCAAAACTCTACCCTGGCGCGATCACCCCTGGTTTCTCAGACTCGCGTCGCGATGAGAAAACGCTTCACCTCAAGTACACCTCGGATAGACAGCTCTGCGCGCTCGCCGAAGGTTTGATTGATGGCGCCGCCAAGCACTTCGGCAATGCCTACCAACTCGAGCATAGTCCGTGCTACCAAGAAGGCGCGGATCATTGCGGTCTGCTCATTACCATCGACTAGCATTATGAGTACGGATGCCTTCGAGCGAGCATTTCGAAGAGAAAAAGCCGCGCGGCAGCAGGCTGAGGATGAACTCGAGCAGCTGTCGCGCGAGATCTACCTCAAGAATACAGAGCTCGAAAAGCTCAACCAGGATCTGATACGCAATCAAGCGCAATTGGTCCAAAGCGAAAAACTGGCCACCGTGGGTCAACTCGCCTCTGGCGTTGCGCACGAAATTAATAATCCGCTTGGCTTTTGTCTCAGCAATCTCAGCACGCTCAAAGAGTATGTAGATGAGATCGGTGCGCGTTTGGCTAAATCAACGACTAAACCAGACGACGGGTTAACCGCCGTCATGGCAGATTTGCCGCTCCTCGTACAAGAAACACAAGAGGGTCTTGAGAGCATTAGGAGCATCGTTAAGGACCTTCGAAATTATTCTCGAGATGCCGGCGATGATTTCGCCGAGACCAATATCTCAGACTGTATCCATTCCACGTTGAACATGTTGCGCAATCAGATCGGCGGCTACAACGTCAGCCTGGACCTTGGCGAGACCCCATTGATTCAAGCCAACCCTGGCAAATTGAACCAAGTGTTCTCCAACCTAATTATGAATGCTCTGCAAGCCATGGCGCATGACGGTCGCCTCGTGATTGAGACATCGGCGGGTGATCGTTATGCGGAGATCCGGATCACCGATAATGGCCCAGGCATCCCCGACGAAATCAAGCAAACGATTTTTGAACCCTTTCACACCACCAAACCGATGGGCGAAGGTACTGGACTGGGTCTGTCCATTTGCCACGCCATTATCGTTGATAATCACAAAGGGCAAATTAGCGCTCGAGACGCAAATCCTGGGCCCGGAACCACCTTCGAAATTCTCTTACCGTTAGCTCGATAGTCTCGCCGTCCGCGCTCGATATCAAGCCGCCACCCTTTGCACTGGACACCGCAGGATTTACAAGTCAATGACTGACATCCATTCACCTGGCCAGCTTGCCTACCGATCGAGGCACCCTATTTTAGAATGCCAGGAACAATCGGTTGCTTCGATCGAAATAGACTGAATAATTCATTGGCCTCAATTGTTCTCACCTGCGTACAATTCGCCATCGCTGCATGATGGACTGACAGCAGCGCGCTCAAAGGTCGCAACTAGGAGTTTCTATGAGTCAAAGAGAAGGCAGTCTTGAAGCCCCAACACGTCATCCCATTCCCTGGCAGGAGGATCACTTCTGGGATGAGGCCGATCTGAATCACGAACTCGAGCGAGTCTACGATATTTGCCACGGATGCCGACGGTGCGTCAGCTTATGCGATGCCTTCCCGACCCTTTTTGACCTGGTGGACGAGTCTGAAACCATGGAAGTCGATGGCGTAGACGTCGCTGATTACGGCAAAGTGGTCGATCAGTGTTACATGTGCGACCTATGCTACATGACCAAGTGCCCCTATGTACCACCGCACGAGTGGAATATCGACTTCCCTCACCTCATGCTCAGAGCCAAGGCTCAAACCTACAAGAAGACCGGTGGCCGATTCCGAGACAATCTCCTGACCAGCACTGATGCCATGGGCAAGGCTCTGACCTTAATCCCCCTGGTGGACGTAACCACCAACGCGCTCAACCAGACGGGGCTCTTCAGAAGTGCGCTCGAGAAGACGCTTGGCGTGCATCGAGACGCACCCTTACCTGAGTACCACAGAGGGACCTTGCGCAAACGGTTTAACCCCACCGGAAACGCACCTCAAGCGACTCAAACGGTCGAGGGCACCTCAGGAAAAGTCGCTTTCTACGCGACCTGCTATGGCAACTACACTACGCCGGACTTGGGTGACGATTTCCTTAAGGTGTTTGAGCACAACAACATCCGCATCGAATTGGTCCCCAAAGAGGCCTGTTGCGGCATGCCGAAGCTCGAGCTGGGCGACTTGGACGCAGTCGCGAAACTCAAAGAGAAGAACATTCCCGTGCTTGCACGCTTGGTGGATGAGGGCTTTGACCTGATCGCGCCGATTCCGAGTTGCGTCCTGATGTACAAGCAGGAGCTGCCATTGATGTTTCCCAATGACCCCGACGTGTTGAAAGTCAAAGAGGCTTTCTTCGACCCTTTCGAGTACCTCTACATACGGCATAAGGGCGGACAACTAAATCTCGATTTCAAGGCCAGTCTGGGCGACATCAGTTACCAAGTGGCCTGCCACCTTCGGGTTCAAAATATCGGCAATAAAACGCGCGATGTGTTATCCCTCGTGCCTGATACTGCCGTTCATACCATTGAGCGATGCTCCGGTCACGATGGCACCTATGCGGTCAAAGAAGAGACTCGGGCAAAATCAGTGAAGATTGCGCGGCCCGTGGTCAAACAAGTGGACACAAAGCAGCCTCAACACTTCGCGAGTGATTGCCCTATGGCGGCGGTTCATATTGCCAACCTCGCTGAGAGCGTTGATCTTGGGGCACACCCCATGACCCTCCTGCGCATGGCTTACGGATTATAGGCAACGCCTTGGGGACGGGCGATGAGCTCTTCCTCCTCGACGAAAAACAAGGTTGACCTCGAGAAGTCAATAAATTTTGCTTCGTCATGTACCGCAGCGCTTGAGGCGGTTGCCCTATCTTCATCAGAACCGTCCGGTGTCCGGTGCCGATGCACCCAAACTTCAGCGTGCCCCAGGTAGGGTTCGGCATCTGACTTCGCCCACAGAGCCAAGCGCTCGTTCAGTGGCGTGTCCACTCGATGCACCTGCACGTATCGCGCAATATTGGAGACTGGTGCGTTTTTTCTGATGAGTGGACCGTGCTCTTCCAACCAATAGGCACGAACATCCGCCAACTCACGATCTTCAAAGGTTCTAAGAGGAAATTGGAGTTTAGTGACGTCCGCGTCCTTAGAAGCCACTAGGATCTCTGGGGTCGGATTGACCTGTGGGTGTTCTGCCCCTAGCCAAATAACGCTGGCTGCGAGATC
>CAYZUV010000190.1:0-4569 GCA_964481245.1 uncultured Pseudomonadales bacterium | reverse complement strand
AATGATGTGGGCCTTTCCCTACATCGATCTGAAACGATCAAGGCCCGATCGCTGATCAGCGTGATGTAATTCTCGCTCGGCTGCAACTGCGCGAGCATTCGCGATCTCCGCATCAGCCTTCGCTCACAGGCTATCGTTACACCTGCCCCAACATAGACAAAGGAACCGGCACACGGCGATGTCAGTGGCAAAACACCGGCATGAGGGAGGCGCTGCCGCCCAGACGGGTAATTGTCATTGACGCGACTTGCACTTAATTTGGCTCAAGACTCTTGCACCACTGACTCATCACGCAGGTCTTTACTCAAGGCCCCTCCCCGCGCTCAATACTAAGTCGGGCGATGCGCCCCCTACGACGCTCATGCCCATGCTGAGATGCGTCGCCGCACCTAGGCCTGATTCCCAACCACGCCTGAAGCTTGATAGCCTAGGCCAAACACACAAAGCGATCTGGAAACCATGATGATCAATCAATTCTCTCGGATCCCCCAACGCATCTTACTCATCAGCCTGGCTTTTTGGGGACCCGCCACCTACAGCGCAGACGACCCACAGATTATTCATGAGCTTCGCGAGCGAGTGGCTGAAGGGATGCCTGCGGAAGGACTGCTCTTTTTCAATCGAGAGGAACGCGAAACTGCGTTTGCGCACATGGATGCCATTTTTCCCACCCGGTCCATCAGTGCGTCCCCTTCACCCAAAGCCCTCTTTGACGCACCTCGCGATTTCGGGGGCCTACGTTACGAGTTCGATGGCCGCAAACGATCTATCGCTGATTTTTTGGCTGAGCGACGCACCCGAGGGCTGTTGGTGGTTCAGGGCGATCAGATCCTCCTTGAACACTACGCAAAAAATCACGGGCCTGACGCGCGTTGGGTTTCTTTTTCAGTGACCAAATCCGTCACTGCGATGCTCATCGGTGCAGCCATTCGAGAGGGCTACATTGAGAGCGTCAACGACCCCGTGTCACGTTATGTGCCGCGCTTTCAAGGCACACCCTATGGGCAGGTCACGGTGGAGAACGTCCTGCAGATGGCCTCGGGCATCGCCTGGAACGAAGACTACAGCGACCCCGAATCGGACGTCGCCAAGGCCGGTGGGGCCAACGGGATCCGTCTGCTAGATTATTTAAAAGGGTTGGGCCGCGCCGCGCCTGCGGGCGCGCAATTTAACTACAACACGGCAGAGACCAATCTCGCAGGTGAGATTCTGCGTGCAGCGATTGGCAACAATGCCGCTGCCTACCTCGAAAAAACCATTTGGCACCCATTCGGTATGGGGGACTCAGCTAATTGGATGTTGGGTGAGCCTTACGGTGGCGAACTGGGTGGCTGCTGCATTTCGGCGACACTGCGAGACTACGCGAGGCTTGGCCTCTTCGCGATGTCACAATTGAACGAGCGGGAAGGCCACCCCATTTCGGCCCAGTACATGCGCGATAGCATCGCTCCCTCGAAAGGTTTCGACGGTTATGGCTACTTTTGGTGGCTTCAGGGCGAGGGTCGCTTTTCTGCCCTAGGGATTTTTGGGCAGCAAATCTTTGTGAATCCGGCGCTTAACCTGGTGGTCGCCGTGCATGGCAATGACGATGTGGCCGAGGCGCTCGAGTACGAGGCAGAAGTGCTAAGCGTCATCCGAGCGATTGAAGCTGCGCTCTAGGTTACGAAGCGCGCCTCCATTTTTTATCTCTTCAGCAAACCAAGATCCAGAGCCTATTCCGCTACGGACCGGCCGCTTGAGATCAAGCAATCAGTGCCGCCTGCGCAGCTTTCAATGCTTTGAGCCCCGCGATATTCGCACCTCGGATCACGTCCATACTGGGCGCTTCCTGGCTGATATCCCCCATCTGCGTTAGACAAACGTGAAGCTCATCGTGGAAGGGAAGCGCTGACATCCTCGCGAGCCAGGCGGTCACATTAGGTAACTCCGAGAAGTCATAGGTGTTGGTGAACTGGGGTTGAAGTTGGCCAATTTCTACGTACGCGGAAAGGTCAGCAATCGTCGCATGGTCTCCGAAAAGATACGGCTGATGGTCTAAATACAATCCCTCCAGGGATTTCAACGCCGCCGTCAGGCTGCGCGTCGAGGCTTGTTGAAGCGCCTCGGGAATGTTCAAGTCCTTCCTGATTTTGGGTGCGATTAGACCCGTCGATGCTTCCCGAATATTACGGTGGTGGTAATGCAAATAAGCATTCATCTTGGCCCGTTCGTTAAGATCCGTGGGATACATGTCCGCCCAACCATTGGCCTCCGAGAGATAAGTCATGATGGCGTGGGATTCACCAACCGAGAAGCCAGTATCGGGTTCCAACAAACACGGGATCGTCCCTGCTGGATTCATTTTCAAGAAATCTGGGTGGCGGCTGCCATTCTCGCCGCTGCTCCCAGGATTCACCATCACCAGCTCAAATGCCTGACGCTTGAGGAGTAACAGCCACAAGACCGCTCGCACGGGCTGCGAGAATGGGACCCCAAAAATTCTGATCGCGGACATAACAAAGCTCTCAAATCGATGGTATGAGCATAACATCCGATCATCCTTCGCGCCCGTCCCACGCACGCTCTCGTTCAACAGAGGCGAAAGCTCTGGTCGCCACGGACGCGTGAGCCCATCGTTTCGCATATCAGGCAGCCCAAAGAGACCTGTTAGACTGGCGACATGCCCAGCACAGAAGAAAAACGCGCCGCTATTATCAACCGACTCGCGCACGCCCTGAGGGATCAGGGTCTGGGTCAGACGGGTCTCCGCGGGCTTGCGACGCTTGCAGGCACCAGCGACCGAATGCTGATTTACTACTTTGGTAACAAAGAGACCCTTCTTCGAGACGTGCTCGATGCGATGACGGCGCAAATTTCAACCATACTCGACGAACATTTGGGGAATGCCCAGTGGGATGAGGACACGCTGCTCAAACAACTGATTCAGTTTGGCATCAGCACACCCTTTAAACCTTACGTGCAGTTATGGTTCGAAATCGTGGGGCTCGCCATCCGCGCACAAGAACCTTTTGCCAGTGTGAATCGACACCTAAATCAGAATTGGCTTGACTGGATTGGACAAAAGTTGGTCCCCGAGGCGCGTCATCGAGCCGAGCCGCTCTACATCACGTTGCAAGGCGAATTACTCTATCGAATGACGCAGGGAAGCGATGACGCCAGTTCTGGCAAGTCCTAACCAGCAAACCACGTCCCCGATGCATCTATCACCTCCAGCACTTCGATTGACGCTCAAGCGACATCCCTCATGCAGACCACTTATAGGTAATAAGAGGAGGATGCCACCGTCCAGGCATCGCTTGTGAGCCACACTGAGTGACTCGCTCAGCGCAGCATGTTCTGAAGTCTCCTGGAATTGCTGCTCGATCTCGCATTTCAGTGCATCAAGCGCTTCGATATGCGCTAACGCTTCTCGGCCGAATACGTCTCTGGATCGGTATCCAAACACGAATTCAAAAACCGGTTGGAGTCTCGCAGGTGGATGAGTACCGGGCAGCGTCCTCCGCGCGAAATGCATCGACTTCGTCCCGCCTTGCCGCCAACTTCCACCATGACCAACGGTCACTGAGCTCGTTGAACCACACCAAGGATGCAGTTCCCATGTGAAAGCCATCATCGATATTAAAGGGTGGGTTTGATCACCCGCTCGCCTCTCGCTAGGTGAATGAAGACTAGGCTGCGCGCTCGGCGCGTAACGCGTCCATTTCTTCTTGCAATGCCGCGCGACCCAGAGCCGCCTCCGGCGCATCAGGGTAATAAGCGAGTTCCGATGCTTCATCTCCGCGAATACGGGTACCAATCAAGACCCGGGGCTCAGCATAGTTATAGGCGCAGGCTCTGTGAAGCAGCGCGCGATTGTCCCAGATGAGCGTGTCGCCCACGGCCCACTCGTGGGAGTAGATGCGAGCGGGATCAGCCAACACATGCTGCATCAGATCACTTAGCAAGCGTCTGCTCGCCTCTCGGGTCAGACCCGGAATGCCGAACGCATGACGGCCGATGAATAGATTCTTTATTCCCGTTTCTGGATGCGTTTTGACGAGCGGACGCAAGTACGCTTCCCCGTGGTAAATGCTGCCATCTTTAATCTCGATGAAGTTATCGACATCGTTGGCTTGAGAGAAAACAGTGGAATGATAAGCAGAAAGTCCTGCGATCTGATCTTTTATCGACTGCGGAAGTGTCGCGTAGCCCGCCCGCATATCGGCGAATTCGGTCTGACCACCAGACGAGGGCAATTTAACGGCGGACAGCATGGCCACCTTGCTACTGATGGGCCAATAGGTCGAATCGGTGTGCCAGGCTTCGTTGCCTTGATTGGTCTTCATCCATTGAGATTCGGGCTCAGCAATCTCGCCAAACGAACCGTCTTTATGCCGGATTTGATTGGCTAGAGGTAAGGCGCCAAACTCTAACTCACCGAACCGCTGTCCGAACGCAATATTGTCCTCATCATTCAAATGCTGTTCAGGAAAGAATAGGAAACCATATTCTAGAAATGCAGCATGAACCTCTCTGAACTCAGTTTCCGTCAATTTCGCAAGCCGCAGGCCTGTGACTTTGGCGCCAAAT
>CAYZUV010000189.1:0-4603 GCA_964481245.1 uncultured Pseudomonadales bacterium | reverse complement strand
CGCAGCGCGCTTAGCCGCTGCCCACATCATCAAGGCTTACGATCGACCCGATTTAGTTCGTGTCAATCTGAAGTCCACGAACAATTATGTGACCAACGTGGACCGTGAGGCGCAGCGCATTATAACAGAGGCTATTTCGCGCACTTACCCCGAGCATGGCTTCCTAGGCGAGGAAGATGATTCAAGCATTGATCCAGCCAATGAAAACAGCCTAGCCCCATTGTGGATCATCGATCCCATCGACGGCACCACAAATTTTTCACGACAAATCCCCCATTTTTGCGTGTCTATCGCTTGCTCAATCAAGGGCAAGATCGAGCACGGCGTTATCGTCAACCCGATCACCAACGAGGAGTATGTAGCGTCCAGAGGCAAGGGGGCTCAGTTGAATGGCCGCAAGATCAGAGTCAGTCAAAGAGAACAATTGACCGGCAGCGTGTTTGGTATTGCTGGTCGATTTCCCTCAGGCCCCGTTCGTAAGGGACACGAGAACATCTGCGATGCCATCGACGCCGCAGAGGGCAACCTAAGAGAGCAAGGCAGTGCAGCGCTTGATCTCGCCAACCTCGCCGCTGGCCGAATTGATGGTCTCTGGATGCGTCATGTGAATCTGTGGGACTACGCGGCTGGCAGCTTGTTGGTCCAAGAGGCGGGCGGCCTGGCCGGTGACTTCGAAGGTGGCGTTCAACACCTGAAGAAGGGTGACTTGGTTGCAGGCAACCCAAAAATTTTCCGTTTACTGATGCCGCTGGTAAGAGAACATTTGGGCGACCTCAAATAAGGCTTAGCCGTGGGCGCCTGTTTCTACTGAAACCCATCTCCACCAGATGTTCCCTAGGGAACGTCTTGATCGGCGCCCTCTTTAACTGGAACCATGAGGTCCTCGCGACTGAGTCCCAGCACAACCAACATATTCGAGGCAACGTAAATCGAGGAGTACGTTCCCACAACGACGCCAATCGTCAACGCAAGAGAAAATCCACGAATCAGCTCACCGCCCAAAAAGAAAAGCGCTAACAAGACCAGCAACGTGGTCATCGATGTCATCAAGGTTCGACCCAGCGTTTGATTCAGGGAGAGATCAATCAGCTCTTCCGTTGCGCCCCGTCTCACGGCCCGGAAATTCTCTCTGATGCGATCTGAAACGACAATGGTGTCGTTGAGCGAGTAACCAATGACGGCGAGTAAAGCCGCCAAGACCGTTAAATCAAACTCCCAACCCATCAGCGAGAAGAGGCCCAACGTAATGAGCACATCATGAAACAGGGCAATCACTGCACCCAAAGCGAACTTCAGCTGAAACCGAAAAGAGATGTAAATGAGGATCATACCCAGCGCCACCAAGAGACCGACGCCGCCTTGATTCGTCAGTTCCTCCCCCACCGCTGGGCCCACGAATTCTGCCCGCCTGAGATCCAGATCAACGCCTGCAATGCTCTCCATATCCTCAAATAGCGCGTCACCCAGCCTGGCATTCTCGCGTTCATCGCGGTCCTTTTGAGGCGGCATCCGCACGAGGATATCTCGGTCCGAACCAAAGTGCTGAACGATATGGCCATTCCAACCTTTCTGGTCAAGCGCTTGACGAAGCGCTTCCGGCACAACCGCTTCTGGATACTCAACTTCAACCAATGTGCCACCGGTGAAATCAAGACCCCAATTCAACTGCTGCAAGCCAAGACTTAGCAACGAGATCAAGAGCAACGCAATCGATCCCAAAGCGGCGATTTTCCGAACCTTCATAAAAGGAATCTGCATCATGAGCGCTGCCACCCAATATAGAGCTTGCTGACCGGTCGCCCGCCCACCACCAAATTGACGATGGCACGGGTGCCCATAATGGCAGTGAACATCGAAGTCATGATGCCGATAGACAGGGTGATCGCAAAGCCTTTCACAGGCCCAGTCCCAATGGTGTAAAGGATGATAGCCACCAGCAAGGTGGTGATATTGGCATCTAAAATGGTGACGAACGCGCGATCAAACCCAGCATTGATCGCAGCTTGAGGCGAAGCGCCATTCTTAAGCTCTTCTTTGATTCGGGAGAAAATCAGGACATTGGCGTCCACCGCCATACCCACCGTGAGAACGATACCGGCGATCCCAGGCAAGGTCAGTGTGGCTGACAGAGCAGACATCATCGCCACGATCAATACCATGTTGGCTGCAAGAGCAATATTCGCAGCCACCCCAAACCATTGATAAAAAGCGACCATAAAGACCACGACCAGAGCCAGGCCAATCACGACGGATGTCGCACCTAGCTCAATGTTTTGTTGACCGAGACTTGCTCCTACTGTTCGCTCTTCCGCAATGAACATGTCAGCCGCAAGCGCACCTGCTCTGAGCAACAATGCAAGATCACGTGCTTCGCCCGCATTCAAACCAGTGATTCTAAAGCTCACCCCAAGCGCCGCTTGGACCGTAGCCAACGAAATGACTCGTTCCTCAACATAGGGTTCAGAGATTTTGACCTCTTCCCCATTTCGCATTTCATAGCGATCGCGCGTTTTAGTCTCGATGAACACCACAGCCATGCGCCGACCGATGTCATAGCGTGTCGCTCGATGCATGAGCTCGCCGCCTTCACTATCGAGCGTAATATTGACTTGAGGGAGACCCGAATCGGGATCAAACCCAACCTGTGCATCGAAGACTCGCTCGCCTCGCAAAATGAGATCACGCTCAAGCCTGACCGAGCGGCCCTCATAATCATAAGGAAGCGTCGATGAACGAGGAGCATCGGGCTTAGCTTCCATTCGAAATTCGAGCGTTGCCACCTTACCCAATATCTTTTTAGCTTCCGCCGTGTCTTGAACGCCTGGCAAATCAACCACAATTCTTTGACGACCTAATCGCTGCACTAAGGGCTCGGAAACACCCAGCTCATTCACGCGATTGCGGATGGTCTGGAGATTTTGCTGAACCGCAAAGTCCTCAATCTGACGGACATTGTCGTCTGTCATCGATAAATCGAGGAAGAATTCGTCACCTTCGGTCTCAATAATCTGGAATTGACCATAGTTCTCTTCGATCTGCCGTCTTGCTTGAGATCGAAGCGCCTCGGAAGCGAACCCCATCCGCAACTGCTGTCCTGGCAGGATCTCGCTCGAGCTGTACCGCACGCGCTCATCACCCGATCGAAGCGTCCGCTTAATTTCTTGCTCGAGCCCTTCGAGCCGGTCTTCAACGGCACGATCGGTATCCACCTGCATCAAAAAGTGAACGCCGCCCATAAGATCAAGGCCGTACTTCATCGGCTCTGCGCCCATTGACGCGAGCCAATCGGGCGTGGTCGGCGCTGAGTTCAGTGCAACGATATAGCCCCTACCGAGGTCGTGCAGCGCCCGCTCAACCACCGATTTAGCGCTCAATTGCGTCTCTGAGTCGTTGAATCTAAACAGTAACTTACCGGCCTCGATCCCGGATGACTTCACACTGAGACCCGATTCACTCAGTGCTGCCTGAGCGGCGTTCAACGCTGTCTCAGAGACATTGACGCCGGTTTCATCGCGGGAGACCTGAACAGCGAAGTCTGGTGGGTAGAGGTTTGGCGCAGCGTAAATACCGCCCAGCGCGAGCACCACCAAGATCAACAAGTTTTTCCACAAAGGGTATCGGTTCAACACAGAGGGACCTCTACGCAGTCAGTTTTGGCTGGGCTCAGCTATTTTTCAGTGTGCCCTTGGGCAACGCCGCTGCGACAGATGCTTTTTGGAAACGGAGTTCTACACCACCGCCGACTTCAACCAGGATAAATTGCTCTTCGACTTTGATGATTTTGCCCACGATACCGCCACTGGTGACCACCTCATCTCCCTTGGTCAGCCCAGCGATCAGCTCTCTATGCTCCTTGGCTCGTTTGCTCTGCGGTCGCCATAGCATGAAGTAAAAAATAAGCGCAAAGCCCACCAATATCAGGATGTCGAAGCCTGGACCTGGCCCAGCTGCTTCAGCGGCGTAGGCGGGTTGAATCAACCAATCGATCATGAGGGAAGTCTCCAAAAGTGCGTTTGGCGCCAATCATCAGCGCCCGCTCACAAAAGCGCCCTATTGTCCGGATTCCGCTAAGACAACGCAATGCGCTTGGCCGAGGCAACGCACTCACTTTCAGCCAGACAAGGGGTCTCAGGTGTTAGTTCGTGGCGGCGCGACTTCGCCCCAACCTTGATAAATTTCACTCGCCCAAGACTCGAAACGTGCCTCTCGAATCGATTGCCGCGCCCCTCGCATCAAGGATAGGTAGTAATGCAGGTTGTGAATAGACCCGAGCGTCGCAGCGAGAAGTTCTTTTGCCTTGTCTAGGTGATGGAGGTAGGCCCGAGTGAAATGCATACAGGTATAACAATCGCAGGCTGGATCAATTGGCTCCTCGCTCAATCGATGTTGCGCGTTACGAATTCGAACCACGCCTTGGCTGGTAAAAAAATGCCCATTTCTGGCGTTACGGGTAGGCATCACACAATCCATCATATCGACCCCTCGACGAACGGACTCGATCAAATCCGATGGCGTGCCCACGCCCATCAAATATCTTGGTCGATCGCTGGGCATCAAGGGCGCAATGTGCTCTATCACAGACAGCATCGCTTCTTTTGGCTCG
>CAYZUV010000188.1:0-4623 GCA_964481245.1 uncultured Pseudomonadales bacterium | reverse complement strand
ACCTTGAAAAAAGAAATTTCAAAGATGTTCAAGAAATCGTTTTTAAGATGGCCAAAAAGCTGATTGCCATTCATTCAAAGCGCCGTAAAACCTACCGAAGGGGTCAGATCGACATTCGCAAAACCCTGCGGAAGAACATGCAGTACGATGGCAATTTATTTGACCTTAGATGGAAGTCCTCCAAAGTCGATCGCCCGAAGGTGATGTGCATTTGTGATTGCAGTGGATCGGTGAGCAATTATTCTCGATTCTTGCTGATGTTTCTCTATAGCCTCGCAGAAATCATTCCCAAAGTACGGTCATTCGCCTTTTCATCTGACTTAGGTGAAGTCACCGACATTTTTCAAAGAAGCAATCTTGAAGACGCTATGGCGAAAACCATGCGCGATTATGGCAACGGCTCAACCGACTACGGCCAAATGCTCATGGACTTCAAACGACGATGCATGGATGACGTCAACAACAAAACCACCATCATCATCTTGGGCGACGCCAGAAACAATTATGGGGACCCAAAAAGCGAGATTCTTCGAGAAATGTATGAGAAATCTAAGCGGGTGATTTGGTTAAACCCTGAGCCCCGTTCAAATTGGACCGTGGGTGATGCAGAGATGAAGAAGTATGCGCCCAATTGCCATCAGACCGAGGTCTGTAATTCGCTTACCCATTTAGAGCGAGTCGTGGCCAATCTCCTTAAGTACACGGTTTAAGAGTACACGGTTTAAGCTCACAAGCCTGAAACCAAAAGGCCATAGCGCCTTGACCGCGCGTGCTAGAATCCCTGCGACATTTCAGACGCCTTTGGCACTTATGCGCACATTCCTTCTTTTGACCTTCGCTGTCTCATTCATTACCACGTCTAACCTCACCTTTGCTTCGGCGGTTGATGCTGAAACGCAATCTGCTTCGATCGCACTCGCGCAAGAGCCACCTCAACTGAATGGCATGAAAGCGACGGACCAAGTATCGATCCAAGTACTCAGCCACGTGATGGAGGGTCTCACACGGTATGACCGACGCGGCATGCTGTCCCCTGGGGTTGCGCTTCGTTGGGAAATCAGCGACGAAAAGGCGACTTTTTGGCTCAGAGACAACGCCAGGTGGAGCAACGGCGATCCAGTCACTGCTCACGATTTCGTGTTTGCTTGGCGCACAGTGGTCACTCCCAGCACGGCTTCGGAGTACGCCTTTATCTTGTACCCAATCAAGCATGCCGAGGCCATCAATCGAGGCGAGCGTCCTGCCACCGATCTCGGTGTTCGAGCCCTTGATGATTTCACGCTGGAGGTCGAACTTGAGCGTCCAACGGCCTATTTCCTGAAACTCACGGCCTTTGTGAGCTACTTTCCCGTGCAAGAGGCGTTCTACCAATCAACTCAAGGAGCCTATGGCGCAGATGCCGACAAATTGCTTTACAACGGGGCCTTCAGAATCAGTAATTGGGTGCATAGCGCCTCACTCACCATGCTTAAAAATGAGCGCTACTGGGACCGAGACGCTATCTTTTTGAACAAGTTAGATCATGCCTATATCACCGCCGACACCCGTGCGCGGCTAAATTTATATGTCGACGATGAGATCGCCTTCACGAGGATTGATGGTGAAACGTACAAAGATGCGCTCGCCAATAAACTGAGGATTAGAAATTTCGTGACCGGCAGCGTCTTCTTTCTTGAATTCAATCACCGCACCGGGCGTGTGACCGACAATCTCAATCTCAGGCGAGCGCTTCTGGCCGCGTTTGACCCTGAGGAGTTCGTCAATCGAGTACTGCAAATGCCGGGCAATCTGCCGGGAAGGAGTCTCTTTCCAGTCTGGCTTCAAGGTGTTGAAGGTAAGTTTCGAGATGAGTTTCCCGCGAGCGAACGGACGCCAAATATTGACGAGGCCAAAGCCTACTTGGAGGCAGCGAAAAAAGAGCTGGGCCTCGATGAAATCCCGCCGCTGGCTTTACTTGTCTCCGACAGTCCCACCGCCACCAAACAAGCGGAATACTTGCAGGGTCTCTACAAGTCTAAGCTTGGACTTGATATTCGTATCGACGTTCAGACCTTTAAGCAGCGCCTAGCCAAGATGACGGCAGGCGAATTCGATATCGTCGGTGCCGGCTGGGGACCAGACTTCGACGACATCATGACTTTTGGAGATTTATTCGCTAGTTGGAATTTGAACAATCGAGGCCGATACAGCAATGCCAATTATGACGAAGCTGTGCGCACCACGATGAACTCAACTGACCCAGCCATAAGAATGCAAGCCATGGCGGCGGTGCAGAAAATTGTCGAGGAGGATGTGGTGATCGTGCCCCTTTACGAGCAGGGTGTGATCTACCTCCTTCATCCCAAACTGCGCGGGGTGCGGCGCACGGTTGTCGGCGGCGATCCCGACTTCACTTACGCTCGAGTTGTGCCGTAAATCAACATGGGCCGATACATTCTCGAAAGGCTTATCGGGGGCATCATCACCGTTTGGTTTATCGCGACGGCCACCTTTTTCGCCATGCACGCCGTGCCAGGCGATCCTCTAATGAACGAGAAAGCCGCGACGCCAGAGATTCGAGCCAATCTCGCGAGACAATACGGCTTGGATCGACCACTGGCCGAGCAGTACTTACTGTTTTTGAGCAACATGGCGAAAGGTGATTTTGGGATTTCATTCACGCAACAAAATCGTCGCGTTAATGACATCATCAAAGATCACTTTCCGGTCTCGGCCCTGCTTGGCGTCCTCGCCATCACTATCGCGGCCGCGGGGGGCGTGGTCTGGGGCGCCATTACAGCGCTCTACAGAAATCGGCTACCCGATATCATCATTATGTCGCTCGTCATCCTCTGTATTTCAGTCCCCAGTTTCGTTTTCGCTGCGCTGGGGCAGTTAGCGCTTGTTGGCCTAAACCAATGGTTCGGGGTGTCTGTGCTCCCTGTTGCCGGCTGGGGCACCTTGGCGCACATGCTCATGCCCGCTTTGGTACTGGGTCTGGGGACCATGGCACTGCTGACACGGCTGATGCGCTCATCGATGCTCGACGTTATCAATGAAGATTATGTGAGAACCGCTAAAGCCAAAGGGTTGAGCAAAACGCGAATCTTCACACATCACCAACTGAGGAATGCCATATTGCCTGTAGTGACCGTGCTTGGACCGCAAGTCGCAGCCATTACCACCGGCGGCTTTGTGGTAGAAATGATCTTCGCAATCCCTGGCTTAGGGCGCTATTTCGTTCAGGCTGTTCAGCAATTGGACTACACCGTGATTATGGGGACCACCGTCTTTTACGGCGCTTTTTTGGTGCTGATGGTCATAGTGGTGGACATCCTTTATGGATTCATTGATCCGCGAGTTAGGTTGCGATGAGTTTAGATCACACGAACTCGCTTGATTTCAGCTGGGCGCAGCATCGCGCTGATCGAGAGCGGATTGCTCGGCCCTCTTTGTCCTACTGGCAAGATGCCTGGCAACGCCTGAAGCAAAATAAGCGTGCCCTGATATCTCTCTACCTGGTGCTAGCCCTTGGCGTCTTTACCCTGATTGGTCCGCTACTCTGGACCATTGACCCGAGCCAGCAAGACCTTAATCAAATCTCGCAAGCGCCCGCCCTCGCCAAAACCGCGGTTCTGGTTGAAGACCGCTCATCCTGGGTCGTCCCCATCGATCAAAATCATCCTGAAGTGCCTCTTGGTTATCCTGACACGCTCGATCCCGTGGGCGAGCTTCAGACCGAGGGTGATCCCACCATTCATTACGTCCGTCTGACTTGGCGTCCGGTCGTTGACGCTGGCGGATACGCGATCTACCGAAACACCTCGGCCCCTGAAGGCCTTGTTAATCTAGGTTTGCCCCTCGCCACATTGAACGGTGGCAACTTGGTAGGTTTTGAAGATCGGCTGAACCTAAAGAGCGAGCCCTATTATTATTCCATTGTCACGACCGACGGCTACGACGAGTTCGAAGCCGTGAGCACGATCGTTGTGACGCCGCGCCAGTCGATCAAACGCAGTGAAGCCATCGATCGGGGTCTTGTCAGCCCGGATTCTGCCGAGATTGGCAGCGAAGTGACCTTATCGTTCCATCCCTTTGGCACTGACTACCTCGGTCGAGATATGCTCGCTCGATTAATGGAGGGCGCGCGGGTCTCTTTGTTCATTGGCCTGGTTGCACCGCTGATTTACGTGTTCATCGGCATCATTTACGGTGGCTTTGCCGGATATTTCGGCGGGCACCTTGATCAGGTTTTGATGCGATTTGCTGACTTCGTTGTGGCCCTCCCTTTCCTGCTCTTTATGATCCTCTTCAAGATTGCGTTTGGTATCGGCCCTGGTGAAAACGGCATATTTCCTATGCTGCTCGCACTGATTCTTCTGCTCTGGCCGGCCACTGCTCGTCTCGTCCGCGGTCAAGTGCTGCAAATTAGGGAACAAGGCTACATTGAGGCAGCGCGCCTGCTTGGCGCAAGCCCCAGCTACATTATCTTCAGACACATCCTTCCTAACACAGTCGGGGTGATACTGGTGACCCTCACCTTTGCCGTGCCCTCGGCGATCTTCACCGAGGCTTTTCTGTCCTTTATTGGCATGGGCGTCGCGCCGCCAACCCCGTCTTGGGGCTCGATGTGTAATGAGGGGG
>CAYZUV010000187.1:0-4642 GCA_964481245.1 uncultured Pseudomonadales bacterium | reverse complement strand
GCCAAGCTGGCGTTGCCATCAAGGAGGAATGGGGGCTTGGGCGCCTGCATCTTGAGCTTTTCGAGACGATGGTTGAGGACAAGCTCGAGCAGCCCACGTTTATCATGCAGCATCCTATAGAAGTGTCGCCCCTAGCGAGGAGAAATGATGAGACCCCTGATCTCACCGATCGATTCGAGCTTTTCATAGCAGGCAAGGAAATTGCCAATGGGTTCTCAGAGCTCAACGATCCCGCAGATCAGGCCGAGCGTTTTAGAGACCAGGTCGCCGCCAAAGAAGCAGGTGATCAAGAGGCGATGCATTACGACGCAGATTATATTACTGCCCTTGAGTATGGTTTGCCGCCAACGGCAGGCGAAGGCATTGGCATCGATCGTCTCGTGATGTTGCTTACCGATTCTGCGTCCATCAGAGACGTGATTTTATTTCCTCATCTGAGACGTCGAGAGGCGGACTGATGGCCGATGTTCGGCTCTCAGAATCTTGGTTCAGGCTTCTGGAACGAGAGTTCGAATCCGACTACATGCGCTCACTGAAGGCGTTTCTTCAGGCAGAGAAAAAAGCAGGCGAATCGATTTACCCGAGGGGATCTGAATATTTTGCTGCGCTGGACGCGGTTCCCTTTGAAACCGCGCGCGTTGTTATTTTGGGGCAAGATCCTTATCACGGTCCGGGCCAGGCGCATGGCCTCAGCTTTTCGGTTCGCCCTGGAGTCCCGGTACCGCCAAGTTTAGGCAACATCTACAAGGAGATTCAGCAAGATCTTGGGCTCAGTCCCAGCGATTTTGTCACAGGGGATTTAAGTAGCTGGGCCAAGCAGGGTGTGTTGCTTCTAAACAGCGTGCTCACTGTGAGGCGGGGCGCAGCTGCATCTCATCGAGGCAAGGGCTGGGAGCCATTTACAGACAGGATCATTGCGTTGCTCGGGGCAAGAGAGCTGCCCTTGGTCTTCATGCTTTGGGGCAGCTTTGCCCAAGGTAAAGCTGCGCTCATTGAGGGCCGACAACATTTGGTGTTGAAGGCACCGCATCCATCCCCCTTGTCGGCGCATCGGGGGTTTTTTGGGTGCCGTCACTTTTCCCAATGCAACGAATTTTTGAGTCGTCATAGCGCGCCCATCGATTGGCGCGTCGGACTGACTGAATTAGCTGGGTGAGGGTCTTGCTGGATTGTCCAGTTCAGACGCGAGCCCACCTTGAAGCGACTTTTGGTGCGCCTGGAAAAGCCTGGGCTGACGGTGTGACTGATCTCCTCAGCGAGTGCTTTAAGCGTTGGCGTCTCGATCCGGTTCAGTGGCTAGCGGGTGGACTCAAGCAGAATCTGGTGCTTGAAGTGAAAGCGCATGGCCGTCCCGCTATTTTAAAACTGGGTTACCCCGATGCCGACCAGTGGAGTGAGCGACAATGGCTCTTGGCCCAGCCAGGGTCCTGTTGCGCAAAGCTTCTGGATGATCTGGAAGATCCGGTTGTTCTGCTGATCGAGCGCGTGATGCCAGGGAGCGCGCTCGTGGATGTCATCCGCGGTGCGGGTTGGACCATGGATCGACACAACGAGCTGGCACCCCTGATTTCAGCGTGTATGCTCGACGTCTCCAAAGAGTTCGAGGCTGAGAGCTACGATCATCTGCTAGCACGTGTTCTCGAAAACCGATCTCAGGCATTGCACCAAGACTTAAGAAACCGCGTAGCTGACGCGCAAGACATGCTCGTTGATTTGAAATTGGGACCGATGGGTGAAGTGAGGTGGCTACATGGCGATTTGCACGCAGGGAATATTCTCTGGGATGCAACGATACCCTCATGGCGAGCCATCGACCCTAAAGGTCATGTCGGGCCGGCGGTGATGAATGTGGGAAGGTACTTGCATAACTTCTTAGCGGAAGAGCTGGCCAGTCGAGGCGAAGAGCATTCGGTGCCTGCGCAGGTGGCGTTATGTGAGGCGCGTGCCCTGATCTTGGCTAACGCACTTAAAGTGCCCTATCAAACCCTTCTTAAGGCAACCGTGGTTGACCTGACGCTTTCAACCGTATGGCGTGTGCAGGATGAGGGCATCACTGTTTGGGAGCCCATGAGGCTGCTACTCGATGGACTTCGAGACCGGTGTCAACTCTAGGGACCTCTGCAACGATACCTGGGACGGGAACATTGCCTCAAGAAGGGCGGTCTCTGGCAATCCACCCAGTTGCGCGAGTTTTTTATCTAAAAGTCTCTAAGGGACACCTGGTCAACAGCGCCCGACGCAGTGTGTGCCTCGCGGGAAGCTCTGAGAGAGGTTAAGCGAGGTGCTGCAGCGCGGTGTTGTCAATGCGCAAGTTAGCATCCAGGGCGGATCTTTGGATGAGTGCTGCAACCACGGACCCATTTTCGCTCCAGGCACATTGCAGGACGTGACCGACGGCTGTGCCCTGGTCATCGACGATAGGCGTTGCGGTCTCCGGGAAGACCTTTTGAGGGATCTTGTACAGGGTTAATGTCTGCTTTGTTTGGCCCTTGAAATGTAACCGTGCGATGATTTCTTGCCCGAGGTAGCAGCCTTTATCAAAATCGACGCCTCCGGCGAGATCCATTCCTAATTCCTGAGGTAGGTAGAGACCGGAGGCCTCATTTGAAATCCAAATTCGGCCCGCAATCAGGTCTCTGGCAATCCAATCCGTCTCACTCTCATCGCTTTCAAGGATTGCTTGACTCCAGAGTTCGTGGCGGTTGCCGGCTTGGTCGATGGATTGAGACTGTTGAGGCAGGGAGACCGCGCCTTCAAAGCCGTAGCAGTGAATTTCGTCGGTGCGATCAATCAATTGTG
Source organism: uncultured Pseudomonadales bacterium (assembly GCA_964481245.1). Classification (GTDB taxonomy): domain Bacteria; phylum Pseudomonadota; class Gammaproteobacteria; order Pseudomonadales; family Azotimanducaceae; genus UBA9926. The sequence goes on along the minus strand of CAYZUV010000187.1, from coordinate 1,843 downwards.
CCTTCGAAAAAACAATGTATTTTTGAAGCTGTGTCAGGATCGGCGCTACTAGGCTGCGGTGGAGTCGCAAGATGAGCCCGGGATCCTCGTTGGGTTCAAGCGCATCGGTTAACCGTTGTGCGGCGAAGGTCGCCTCGACCCGCCCTTGAATATTGGTTAATGCGCCGTAGACGGGGTGTCCTGATTTCAAGCGGCCAAGGTCGCAGGTGCAATAGCCTTGCAGGAATTTCTCTGCATCGACCCCGCGGATTTCAAGAAAGCCAAATTGTGAGAGCGCGATGGGCATGCTGAAGTTGGCGCAGGGCTTGGTGACGAGGGGGGCAATATTAGTCAATGCCGCGCCAGGTGCCAAGCGGTGCATTGGGTCTCAGCCTCAGTTTAAGAACAGATCCATAACAAACGCGCTGTAAGTCGAGGCTCGATATCAGGCTTGCAGAAATCCCACAATGAGGGGCGCGATATCATCCGACCCAGTGGGTGTCGCTGTTAGAATGCGACAAGAAAAAGGAGAGAGCATGCCAGAGACTGCTGATATTCATTCGCCCGAAGGCCGCAATCGGCTTCGATGGCGATCTCGCCGAGGGATGGCTGAGCTCGACGTCCTATTTATTCCCTTTTTTGAAGAGGCCTTTCCTGACCTGGATGAATCCATGCAACGGGTTTATGCACGAATGCTTGACGAGGAGGATCCTGAGCTGTGGGCATGGTTTAGTGAACAAACGCCTCCACAAGATCCTGAATACCAAGCGCTGGTTGCACTCATGTTGGCAAGGGTCAGGCCAGACTAGCCTTTCGGCGCCGAAAACCCTATTCGCATCCCATCCTTGAGATATCGTTATTACCTTCATCACGACACGACGAGGTGGTTCACGCTTCGAATCCGAGATTGCCATTCAGCCTCCAAAAACGGCGAGCGCCATCCGATTAACCTCATGGTGGCTCCTCCTGACGCCTTGTATGATCGACGGATGGTTCGAGCCTGTGGCGCTGGGCTGTTTGTTTGCGGTGGCCGTATCGGCGATCGCCTGTGATAGCCATTGGTTGTGGCGACACTGGGGGCCCTACCGAGTGCTGAGATTGCGTTGTAGCGACAGGGCCTTATGGTTGCTATGTGCAGATCAGACGTCTTGGCAGCGCGCGACGGTCAACGCTAAAGCCATGGGTCGTTATTGGCTTCGCCTGGAGTTGAGACGAAGCGATGAGCGGTTGGTGTCTCTTGTGTTGGAATATCCCACGGTGGAATCAGGTGCTTACCGGAGACTCTGGGTGCTGATGCGCTTTCTACCGGCCGCGCTCAGCTCGTCGACGAAGGTTGTTTCCCCGTTCGAGGGTTCAAGACGTCAGTAATATTAGGATGGCTCGGCGAAACCGGGCGGTTGATTTTCAAAGGTAGTTTGTGGGTTCTAGCACAGTATCTTCAGCCGACGTCGACCGATTTGGATAGTCAAGGGTGTAGTGAAGTCCTCGGCTCTCCTTACGTCTTAGCGCTGAACTAATAATAAGCTCCGCAACCTGTGCTAGGTTCCGCAATTCGATGAGATCGCGATTGACGTAGTATTTTTCGTAGTACTCGTCGATTTCTCGGCGCAATAATCTGACGCGTCGTTGCGCTCGAATGAGGCGCGCGTCCGAACGAACGATACCGACATAATTCCACATCAGTCGCCTCAGTTCGTCCCAATTATGAGCAATCAGCACATCCTCTTCTGAGGTTGTGACCTGGCTCGCGTCCCAATCCGGAATGTCTAGCAACGTTGCGCCAGGGCTTGTGCTCTCGGCGATTTCGTAGGCCGCTGCCCGAGCAAAAACCAAGCACTCAAGTAGCGAATTGCTCGCCATTCGA
>CAYZUV010000186.1:0-4700 GCA_964481245.1 uncultured Pseudomonadales bacterium | reverse complement strand
CCAACGACAAGATCCTATCGACTATATTGAACGCACCCGAAGTCAATATGATGCACTGGGTTACGAGCCCTATACCTGGGTTAAACACAGTGCTACACCACCGTGGACCGCTCTGTCGAAACCACTCAACGAGATGAACATTGCGCTCATCGCTTCGGGTGGTATCTATGCCCATGGTCAAATCGCTTTTCACCATAAAGACGATCTGAGTTATCGCATCATCGATACTGAGATCGAGACTGCTAAGTTACGAACGTCTCACTTTGCTTATGATATGACGCCGGCCAGAGAGAATATCAACGTGGTCTTCCCCATAGACACATTGAAATCGCTCGCCCGCCAGGGCCTCATTCGATCGCTTGCCAAGAGAGCCTACACCTTCATGGGGGGGATCTATTCGGCGCGGAAGGTCCGAGACCTGCTCGCGCCCCACTTGCTCAATGCGCTTCAAGACGATGAGGTGGATCTCGCACTTCTGGTCCCCGCTTGACCCGTGTGTCATCAGTCCGTGGGACTGATCGCGCGCCACCTAGAAGCAGCAGGCCTGCCAACGCTATGCATGTCCGCAGCCTATTCAATCACTCGGTCTGTGAACCCACCTCGTTCGGTCTTTTTGGACTTTCCTCTGGGGCAGACCTGCGGACGTCCGGATGATCCTCAAGAACGTCGCGAGATTATGCAGACAGCGCTTGAACAGATGTCGAGCCTCGGCCCTGGAGAGATTTTTAGACTTCCTTTTCCATTTGCAGACTCAGATGAGTGGAAGAACACAGTGATGCGACCGGTTCAAAACTCGGATGGAACCCGCCAAATGAACGACTTCCGCACGCCGCGATTGGATTCACCTCAGTTTCAGTACGATGCCGATCGAGGTGCTGCCGACCCTAAATGCCCATCCTGCGTGTTCATTTCGAAAGATTAAATTTCGCCCCGGCATTAAAACGAGAACCTTGGTTATCCACAACTGACGTCGTTCGACCCTCAACCGTCAAGTCAGACCGTTCCTCCGGCCCTACCCGAGAAACTTGATTTATTGAGCCTTCCGAGTTGAACTCCACGCAAAGCAGGGCCCGCCACATGATCGAAGAACATCTTGATATTGCAACCCAGGACGGCGCCATGAATAGCTTCGTGGTCTATCCCGATGAGGGAGGCCCCTTTCCGGTGGTTCTGTTCTACATGGATGCGCCCGGCAAACGCGAGGAGCTCCACGACATGGCGCGTCGGATCGCAACCACCGGCTATTTCGTCATCCTACCCAATCTCTACTATCGCAAAACCCGAGAATTTACTTTTGAACGCACAGACGCCGGCATGGCTGCGATGTTTGAGATGACCAAACACTTGTCTCTTGAACGGGTCATGCGAGACACTCAATCGCTCTTAACTTTTACCGATGGGCACGAGTCCGCTCGAGGCGAGAGACTCGGGGCCGTAGGCTACTGCATGAGTGGACCCTTCGTCCTCAAGGCAGCGGCTAGATTTCCAGATCGGTTCCATTGTGCTGCGTCGATCTACGGTGCCAGTCTTGTCACCGATCGGGACGATTCTCCCCATCTCGACCTAAGCAGAATTAAGGGCGAGCTCTATTTTGCTTGTGCAGAAATCGACCATTACGCACCGAGGGAGACCATTGAAAAGCTTGCTCAGTACTTGAACCAAGCAGGCATCAACCATCGGATCGAATGGTACCCACAAGCAGAGCATGGTTTCGCTTTCCCGGATCGTGGCGACATTTATCACAAACCAAGCGCCGAACGGCACTGGTCCAGACTTCACGCGCTATTCGATCGATGCCTTCGGCTCACACATTAATCTTGCAGTGCTTACGCCCGGGAAAACGAGCGCGAGATGACAACATTGAAATAGAAAAAGATTGAAATAGAAAAAGGACTTTAGATGGCATCGCCTTGGTTCGAGATTTATGTCGCTTCACTTGAAAACAGTATCCCTTTCTACCGAGAACTGCTTCACCTTTCGATCACTCCAATGATGGCAGACGGTGAGGATCTCACCCTGTTTGCGCTGGCTGATTCAGAAACCAGCGCGCCCTTCGGTGCGCTCTGCCATAAGAAGGGGTTTGATCCAGGACGAAACAGCACCATCGTCTATTTCGAGGTGAGCCGAGAAGCGGGAATTGATGATCGAATCAAATCCGTCGGCGCTCACATTATTCGGCCCTGGTGGTCAATTGGGGACGCTGGATTCGCTACGCTCATCAACGACAACGAAGGCAATGTGATCGGACTCATCAGTCAGGATTGACTCAAACGTTGCCGCTGGTATTTCCAGAAAAACCCGGTAGGCTCTGACTTGCAGCTAGGGAGCGAGGCGGTAATGACCAAAGATTTTTCTAAGGCCTACTTGGTCTGGGTGCTGTTTGTCTTCACGGTTGCCTCAACCCTCTCAATCATTGATCGACAAATCATCAACGTGATGATCGGACCGATCAAAAGAGACTTGGGCGGTATTTCCGACACCCAAGTGTCGCTGATTATGGGCTTTGCATTTGCGTTTTTTTACACCTTGATGACGTTCCCTGCCGGTCGACTTTCGGATCGGTTTCATCGAATTCGGATCATGTCTGCTGGCATCGCCGCCTGGAGTTTCATGACCATGCTTTGTGGCCTGGCGCACCAATATTGGCAACTGTTCCTGGCCAGAATGGGGGTGGGGGTTGGCGAAGCAACACTGGGTCCGGCATCGAATTCAGCGCTCGCGGATTACTTTTCACCGGCGCAACTGCCCATTGCCATCGGCGTGGTCGCAGCCGCGCCGTTCATCGGTCAGGGGCTCGCAAATATCGCAGGCGGGCCGTTAATTGATTACCTCGAATCAACGCCAAACTACGTTGCACCGATCATCGGCGAGGTCTTCTCCTGGCAAATGGTTCTCATTATTGTCGGCGCCCCCGGACTCTTCGTCGCCCTTATGATGTGGGGACTCACCGAGCCCCAACGAAAAAACAAGCAGAGAACTGACGGCCAAGCGGTACCTTTGACCGAAGTTTGGGCCTTCATCCTCGAACGTCGAACCTTCTTCTTCCTCGTCTTTTTGGGTTACCTGTGCCTCGCAACACAGGGTTGGTCTCTCTTTAGCTGGATCGTCGAGTTTTATGTGCGAAACCATGGTTGGACTCGAACAGAAATCGGTCTTTCGTACGGCAGTATCGCGATGATCGTTGGTATTGCGGGCAGCATCGCTGGCGGCTTCTTCGCGAGCCTTTACATCAGAAAGGGCAGAGAAGACGGCACGCTTCGTGTGGTTTGGTTAAGCACCCTTATCCTCTTACCGCTGGCAACCGGCTTAACACTCACCAGTGACCCTCACATGGGTTTGGGATTGCTTATCCCCGTCACCTTTTGCATGGCTATGCCCCCAGGGCTCATCATCGCCACACTTCAAACCATTGCACCCAATGAACTCAGGGGGCAGATGGTTGCCTTCTATCTTATTGCGGTTAATTTCCTCTCTTATAGCTTCGCACCTTCATTGCCCGCGATCTTAAGCGACTTCGTATTTCAGAGTGAGTTAGCCTTAGGTCGATCGATCTCAACCCTCGCGGTCATCAATTACACAATTGCCAGCATCTGCTTGGGCCTATCACTTAAATACTATCGTGATGCCATCAACAAAACCGGCGCCTGGCAACACTCAGCATCTAAGAGAGGGTCTTCCCATGACTGATTTTCCGCACTCGCCCAGTGACTTGACGTCTGCCTGGCTATCGGACGTTCTGAGGTTTCCTGTGGAGGACTTCAGCGTGGAACCTCTCGGTGAGGGGGTCGGCATTTTGGGGCTCGTCACTCGGATTACGTTAAAGGCAAATCAAGGCCCAAAGACACTCATTGGGAAATTTCAGTCTCCGGTAGAAGGCAATCGAGACATCGCCAATCTCTACAACATGTACGAACGCGAATACGTTTTTTACACTGAAATCGCGCCAACGCTCAGCGTGCGCAGTCCTCAATGCCATTTCTCGGCTTACGATCCAAACACTCACGCCTTTTGTCTGCTACTCGAGGATCTTAAAGATTATCGAGTTGGCGATCAGTTGAGCGGTTGTTCAGTTGAAGAATGCGAATCCATTGTTCGTGCACTCGCGGCGCTCCATGCAGCTACCTGGATGACCGAGGATTTCAAGCAAATAGGACGACACAACTCAGAGAATCAAGTGGCGGGAATGCAAGCGGGTCTCGCGGCTGGCTGGCCCAAGATTGAGGCAGAGTTCAACGCCTTGGTGCCAGAAGGTTGTGCCGAGAAAATCCCCCAGTTGGTTAATCAAATCCCGTCGCTCCTGGATCAGATCACCCAAGATCCTATTTGCATCAGCCACGGGGACCTTAGATTGGATAACATTTTCTTTGCAGATGATCATGTCGCGCTGGTCGATTTCCAGGCTGTGTGTCGATCAGCGCCTGAACACGATTTAGCCTATTTTCTGACCCAAAGTCTCAGCCAGTCCATGCGGCAGAATCGAGATTGGCTGCACCTGTACCACGAGGAATTGGTTCGCCATGGCGTGGACTACCCCTTCGACGCATGTCAACACCGCTTTAAACAATGCGCGCTGTACTTCCTGTGTTACGCCGTTGTCATTGCCAGCGCCCTGGATCTTGCCAATGAACGCGGTCAGCGGCTGGCGACCACCATCTTGACCAATAGCTTTACAGCACTGGTCGAGCTAGATGCGCTGGCCC
>CAYZUV010000185.1:0-4734 GCA_964481245.1 uncultured Pseudomonadales bacterium | reverse complement strand
CATTTTCCACGATGACTGTCCTCTAACGCGCTCAACGAATGACGGGTAACATTCTCTTCATCATTCCCACTCAATGGTTGCAGGCGGTTTGCTCGAGATATCCAAGGTTACGCGTGAAATTTCTCTAATCTCGTTGATGATTCGAGATGAGACCGTTTCTAAGAACTCATAGGGTAGCCGTGCCGCGCGAGCGGTCATGAAATCGATGGTTTCAACCGCCCGAAGCGCCACCACATACTCATAACGACGGGCATCACCTACCACACCCACGGACTTCACAGGCAAGAAGACGGTGAAAGCTTGGCTCACCACATCGTACAAATTGGCAGCTCTCAGCTCTTCGATATAAATCGCATCCGCTCGTCGAAGAATATCAGCATACTCACGCTTGACCTCCCCTAGGATTCGCACGCCGAGGCCGGGACCGGGGAATGGGTGCCGAAATACCATTTCACTGGGCAATCCAAGGGCAAGCCCTATCTTTCTAACTTCGTCTTTGAAGAGTTCCCTTAGGGGCTCCACAAGCTCGAGCTTCATATCTTCCGGCAGGCCACCCACATTGTGATGTGACTTGATCACGTGCGCTTTACCGCCAGCCAAACCACCCGATTCAATGAGGTCGGGATAAATGGTGCCCTGTGCCAGGAAGCGCGCACCTTCAATTTTGTCAGCTTCGGCATCGAAGACTTCTACAAAGGTATTGCCAATGACCTTGCGCTTCGCCTCGGGGTCGGTCACGCCTTCGAGGCGCGTTAGAAAGGTGTCACTCGCATCAACCTGAATGACCCTGATATCCAGCGCGTTATTCGAGGCATGGGTCATCATATTCATGACTTGGTTGGCCTCCTCAAAACGTAGCAACCCGTTATCCACGAAGACGCAAGTGAGTTGATCACCTATGGCGCGGGCTAAAAGCGCCGCAACCACAGAAGAATCCACCCCGCCAGAGAGACCAAGAATCACCCGACCTTCGCCGACCTGCTCACGTACCCGTGTCACGATGTCCTCAACAATGTGATCCGGCGTCCAAAGCCCGGCGCAGCCACAAACCTCTTTTAAAAAGGCCTCCAAGATCTCAGCACCACGCGGCGTATGGTGGACCTCTGGATGAAATTGCACACCATAAAAGTGTTGATCGGGTCGTGCCATCGCCGCAATGGGGCACGTGCTCGTGCTCGCAACTGCAACGAATCCGCGGGGTAGCTCAACCACTTGATCACCATGACTCATCCAGACGTCAAGAGATGACAGTGGCGTGCCTTCATCATTAACGAAAGAGGCAAAGATGGTTGGCGTTTCTTCAAAGGTGATATCGGCGTAACCAAACTCGTGCTTCACAACCGATTCGACCCGCCCCCCCAATTGCTCCGCCATCGTTTGCATGCCGTAACAGATTCCGAGCACCGGTTTGCCTTTGGCAAAAATAAAGTCGGGGGCCCTCGGTGTATCGGCCTTCGTTACGGACTCTGGCCCACCTGAGAGAATCACACCATTTGGGGCAAATGCATCAAATGAGATTTCATCTAGATCGCTGGAGCGAATTTCGCAGTAGACCCCAAGCTCCCGGACCCGGCGCGCAATCAGCTGGGTGTATTGAGAGCCGAAATCGAGGATAAGAATACGGTCTTGATGGATGTCCACCGAATTGAGGGTCATGAGGCACTCGCTAGCGAAAAACGAATTATAAGGGGGCATACCTCGGCTGCAATGGTTCCAAAGCCTCTCCAAACGTTTTAGCGGCCATTTCTATTGGGTGAGTCCTCTGCCTCGCCTGAGCCTATCGGTTTGGTTATGCTGGAGATCACACAGAGGAACACCCATGACACTCACCACCGGCTTTGTCTGGCACGAAAAAACCATGTGGCACGATAACGGTTCTGCCGCCGGTCTAACTCCGGGCACAGGCCAATTTCAGCCAGGGGTCCACGTCGAAAATGCCGAAACCAAGCGTCGACTCAAAAACTTGTTGGACGCCTATGGCGTGACCCCACAATTGACCCAGCTCACGCCCAGCGAAGTCGATGAGTCCGTGCTGACGGCCTTTCACACTCCCGATTATGTTGAACTGGTGAGATCGATGTCGAACACAGCCGGGGGGTCAGTCGGGGAATCAGCCTGGGCTGGGCCAGGCACCTTTGATATTGCCCGACTCGCCGTTGGCGGCACCTTAACCGCAATCGATGCTGTGGTGAGAGGTGAATGTAAAAACAGCTACGCCCTCATGCGGCCTCCAGGTCATCACGCAGAACGTGATCGAGGTCGGGGCTTTTGCGTCTTTAACAACATTGCGCTTGCGATCCTCGAAGCGCGAAAACAGCACGCCATCGAACGCGTCGCTGTGGTGGATTGGGATGTACACCATGGCAATGGGACCCAACAGGCCTTTTTTAGCGATCCAGGCGTTTTAACCATTAGCCTGCACCAAGAAATGCTCTACCCCGTTAATTTGGGCAAGTTAACGGAGACTGGTGAAGGTCAAGGCGAGGGATACAATATCAACGTGCCCTTACCTGCAGGGTCTGGCGGTGAGGCTTACCTCCTCGCCATGCGCGAGATTGTTATACCCGCACTGGCTGCCTACAGGCCGCAACTCATTGTGGTGGCTTGCGGTTTTGATGCCAGCTATTTCGATCCCATGAGTCACATGCTGCTGATCTCATCGCACTTCAGGACGATGACAGACATGATGCTCGACGCCGCGGCCCAGCTGTGCGAAGGCCGATTGGTTTTGAATCACGAGGGTGGCTACTCTGAATTCTATGTGCCCTTCTGCGGCATTGCCGCAATTGAAGGATTGTCAGGCATTGATTCGGGCGTGACCGACCCTTATCGAGGCACCGCTTCGGTGGACAACCAGCGGATCCAACCGCACCAGCAAGCAGCCATCGACGCTGCGATCGAAGGTCCGCTCGCCCTACTCTTGAGGCAGCTTCCGTTATGAGCGTAACCGACAATGGTTTCGGTCGTGAGGCCGAGATCTACAGCGTAAGTGAACTCAATCGCGCGGCGAAGTCGCTCCTTGAAGGGCAGTTCCCCATGGTCTTTGTTGAAGGCGAGATCTCTAATTTCTCAAGGCCGGCTTCAGGGCACTGGTACTTCACCCTCAAAGACGATGCGGGCCAGCTGCGCACGGCCATGTTTCGAAACCGCAACATGCGCATCAACTTCACACCCAAAAACGGGCTTAAAGTGTTAGTCCGGGGTCGAATCAGCCTTTATGAGGCACGAGGCGAATTCCAATTCATCGCTGAGAACATGCAAGAAGCGGGCGTTGGTGAATTACAACGCGCCTTTGAGGCCTTGAGACGCAAACTCCAAGAGGAAGGCTTGTTCGATACCGAGTCAAAGCGCCCAATTCCAACGCTAACCAACCACCTAGCCCTAATCACATCCGCTACCGGTGCTGCGGTGCACGACGTTATGAGTGTGCTGAAGCGGCGCTTTCCCGCGCTTCATTGCACGCTCATCCCCACACAAGTGCAAGGAGAAGAAGCCACGGGGCAGGTTGTTCAGGCGCTCGAACGCGCTGCCCGTTTCGATGACCCACCTTTTGATCTCATCCTTCTGACTCGAGGGGGTGGTTCGTTAGAAGACCTTTGGACGTTTAACACTGAGCCTGTTGCGAGAGCGATTGCCACATCCCCCATCCCGGTCATCAGTGCGGTTGGCCACGAATCGGATGTCACCATCGCTGATTTTGTCGCGGACTTGCGAGCGCCAACACCCTCCGCGGCGGCTGAGCTCATCGCGCCTGATCAAATCGAATGGATGCAAACCCTGGATCGACTCGCCGCTCGGATGACCAAAACGCTCGCGGACACGGTCGGATCAAAAGAACACTCGCTTCGAGCCATGGCCAAGCGCCTGCGTAATCCTGCGCAAACGTTGGCGCGCTTTGAGGCACGCTTGACCGCTGACTTGCGCTCGCTTCGATCCCTCACTTATCGGGCCATTGAAGATGTTGACCTCTCGAGTTTTCAGGAGGCGATGATTGTTTCAGCAAAAGCTCAGCTCGCGCGTTCCAATGCCGAGTTTAAAATCGTCAGCCAGCGCTTGGCTCCTCCCCACGACAAAATCCAAGCCTTGACGAGCGAAACGGGTCATCTAGAGCGACGACTCCGCGCATCAATAGACCAAACGTTCACTCACAATGAAAGCCAATTACGCAGAATCTCTAGCCAGCTTGAGGCGTTGAGCCCGCTAAAGACGCTGGCTAGAGGGTTTAGCATCACCCAGTCTGAAGATGGCCAGCTGATCAGCCAGGCTGGATCACTGACCCCGGGCCAGCCCGTCACCCTACGATTCTCAGAGGGCAAGGCCAAGGCAACGATTACGGATATAGACGAGCTATGAGGCTGCCGACAGGACAATCCCTTCCAGAATACCGTGCACTTAAGGCCGGGCTGGTCGCTATCGTCTGGCTTCTAACGTCGCTGACACCCGCTGTTTGGGCTGAGATTCAACCCTCACCGGTCCCTGGAGGCATCGCCCGCATTCCCCTCCCGAACGATGTCTACGCCGCGCAGTTCAATGGCTCGAGCATTTTAGTGACCTCGGAGAACGGGCAAGCCATTGCCTGGGTTGGATTGCCCCTAACCACCCCACCCACCATTCAGCAAATCGACACCATTGCCGGCCCCATTCGCTTTGAAGTACAGGATAAGCGCTATGAAACAGAACATCTCACCATCACCAATGATCGTAAGGTGAATCCACTCCCGATGGACTATGACC
>CAYZUV010000184.1:0-4737 GCA_964481245.1 uncultured Pseudomonadales bacterium | reverse complement strand
CCCCTTGACCGGTAGCGAGCAGCACGGTCTCGAGCTGTTGCCCAAATAACTGGGCTAATCCGTGGGCTTGCCCCAGTGATTCAGCCGATTCCTGAATGAGCTGCGCCAAAAGACTTGTGGCGGACGCGAGATCATCCTCTGCCAGGTAGACCTGTGCCATTTCGGCTCTCGCCTGCAGCGTGGTGAAATGGCCAGAACCCAAACGAGCCGTCATCGCAGCTGCGGCAGCTTCGATCAACCCGCCAGCGGCGGCTGGATCCCCGGCTGCGAGTAACATTTGACCGAGCCGCAGCATGGCCACGTCATGTTCGAGAGAATCAGTGCCCAAGAAATCCGCCGCAAATTCAACAACGCCACCTTGTGCTTCGATCGCAGCGAGCGAGCCGTCTGCAAAAAGGCTTTCCGCCTCTTCTTTCAGCGCAGCCCAGACGGCTTGCAATTCTGGGTCTAGATCATCCAACCGACTCGCGGCGCGTGTTCGCTCAGCCATGGCTTCCGTAGGCGCCACGAGCGCGCTCGCGATCTCTGCTTCAACCCTGCCGAGTTCAGCTCGATCCCGCAAGGCAGCCTCATATTGCGCAGCCCACTCGGCCGCAAAGACGTGAGGGACTCCTTGCGAAAGAAAGACAAAGAGACCCGTGCAGATGAAGAAGTGTCTGGCGGTCATGGCGCCGTCCTTTGCCGAACCTTAGTCTCGTCATCATAACGGCAATTAGGGCACGTCGAGTAGTCACGGAAATTTGGATCCTCGTGCTGAAACGGGCCGAGGAACGCAAACGAGGACAGAACAAGTCCCAACAGAGCAAGTTCCACCAAATTGAACGAATCACCCGTTTCACTCGCTAAGGCCTAGAATCGAAGGCTCGCATGCGTCACCACGTCCAGAGCGCAATCAAAATCGCCATTGACTGCTTTCGAACACGAGACCATTCCGATAAGCTCGCCCGATGTCTTTATCTTTGAATCATGAACCGCATCGCGTCACCCAATGGCTGGGCGCCTTGATTTTGAGAATAACAGGCTGGCGGGTTGACGGTATCAAGCCGGATATCACCCGAAGCGTCATTATCGCCGCGCCTCACACCAGCAATTGGGATTTTTTCTATCTACTCGCAGCCGCAGCAAGCTTGAAGGTCAAAATCCATTGGCTGGGTAAATCAAGCCTATTCTGGGGCCCCTTGGGCCCCATCATGCGCGGACTTGGCGGCATCCCTGTCGATCGCTCGAAGCCGCATCAGTTAGTTGCTCAACTTGCACAGCGTTTCAAAGAAACCGCCTCGTTGCATTTGGTCATTCCACCCTCGGGCACACGAGGTTTTACCGAGCATTGGCGATCCGGCTTTTATCATGTCGCACGTGAAGCTGATGTACCGGTCATTTTCGGTTTTCTAGATTATTCGAAAAAGTTGGCGGGCATTAGCCTGCCACAACCGATGACCGGCAACGTTCGATTGGATATGGATGGCGTCCGCCAATTCTATCGAGGTATCGTCGGGCGCTACCCTGCGCTCGCGAGCAGAATCGTGCTGCGCGACGAGACCGAGACCCACACCTCCTAGACGCAACCGAACTAAATCCCCTCGACAGTCAGTGCGCGCCCCCGTCAATCGCTAATATCGCACCGGTCGTGAACCCGGCACCCGGTCCGGCGAAATAGAGCGCCGCCGCAACCACTTCATCGGGCTGCCCACCCCGCTGCATCGGAATGCTAGTCCTGGCCCGCTCGTTGAATGCGTCCATATCCCAAGCGTCGGCAATATCCGTCAAAAAAGGGCCTGCCATAATGCAGTTCACGCGCACCTTCGGCCCATAGGCTGCCGCAAAAGACCGTGTTAGACCATTGAGCCCGGCTTTGGCCGCGCCATAGGGCTCTGAGGTCGGGCTCTTATTCACCGATGCCGTACTGCTGATATTAATAATCGCACCACCTGCGCCCTGCATCATCCGCTCTCCCACATTGGCCATGAGACGAAAAGGCCCCTTCAAATTTACGCTCACGACCTTATCAAAAAGGGCCTCGCTGACGTCCGTGAGCGAGGGGTACAGGGGCGACATCCCCGCGTTGTTCACGAGCACGTCAATTTGGCCGAAGCGCGCAATCACGTCCTCGACCATTTGATCCAAATCATTCCAATCACCCACATGCGTGCTTCGAGTAAACGTCTCTGTGCCATAGGCTTCTTTAAGCTCTGCCGCGGTGGCATCGCAAACATCGAGCTTACGACTGACAATCGCGAGTTTTGCACCCTCTGCGGCAAATCCATGAGCCATCGCTTTGCCGAGTCCTCGACTACCGCCCGTAATGACAACCACCTTGTCTCTAAACTGTTCACCCATCGTGATTCCTCCCATTAAAACCTAACGTGTTGTCGTCTTAACCGCGAGCAAGTGGGCGCCTCTCGCCCCTTCGAGTTTTGATGTCACGCTCACCATTGCGCTTCGCACACCCCACTGGTGTTGGGTCGCGCCATGGCAGCGCTCGCTCACTTCTTGCTGATTGCCGGTGCGTATGACGGATTACCCCACGTGAGCTAAGGGCGGGTCTGCCACTCGTATGCAGGCAAGAAAGCTCAAGGCCGCAAACACACCCATCGCGGATGCAAAGAGATAAGGAATCATGAAATTTCCGACCTGTCCATAGATGGCACCCAAAACACCCGGACCACCGGCAACCCCAATCACGCTAAAGAGGTTCGCCCATGAGAACAGCCGGCTGTAATCTCTTAACCCATAGCGTTCAGCAACGATCAGCGGCTGCAGCATCAATAAATTCCCAACCGATAAACCCAGTAACCCTAAACTGATGCCTAGCGACCAAACAGTTGATGAAACGGCAATCAAAAGCAGTGCCGAGGCTTGCAAGACAATCATGACCAAAGTAAAGGTCAGCATGGAGAATCGCTCCAATAAAAATCCACCTGCAAGCCGGCCAATCACGCTAGTCACCGGCAGAATACTCAGCATTATGGCAGCACCTTCACCGGGTAGCCGCTCGGAGACGACCCCGAACTGGTGTGCGATGCCGCCCACCTGCGCAAGCATCACAAAGACATAGGTCACGTTCAGATACCGATAAAAAGGATCCCTTACCGCGTCTGAAAAGGGAATACCATCCAAGGTTGCTGGGGACGACACTTGCACGTCGAGCGCCCCACCGTCTGGGCTTTGCCCCATATCCTCGGGTCGTGATCGAACTAACAGTAACGTAAGGGGAATGATGCCCAGCGCGTAGATGAGCGCCATCAATTGGGTCGCGGGCCCAAGCGCCATGCTGGATACCCAATGGGCCGAGAGGGGCGTGATCACCATGCCACCCACTGACAAACCGGTTGACGCAACCGACAAGGCTCTCGCTCGGTGGACCACAAACCAGCGGGCGATGAGTGTGGTCGCTGGCAAGAGGCCCGAGGCACAAAAGCCAATACCAAAGAAAAAGTAGACAACATAGAGCTCGAACAGCGAATCGACCATGGACAGAAAGGCAAGACCCAAGGCCGAAATGACTGCACCCGCGCAGATAATCCACCGTGCATCAAATCGCTCAAGCAAGGGGGCAATCACGAGCCCGGTCAAACCGCTCACAACAAAGAACAGGGACACCGCTGACGACGCGGACGTCACCGTGAATGCGCCTGTTTTCGCCAGCGCCTGAATCAGCACTGCATGATTGTAAAAACCGAGCCCAGAACTGAGCGCCATCACCATGAAGAGCCCCATCACCACTTTCCAGCCTGTGTACATGTGACCCTTTCCCTAGCTGCCCAGCTGTCGATTACGCCCGCACTGTAGCACAGCCCACCTCTTCCCTCGCTGCCAACATACGATTTGAAATCGCGATGCTGAACAAGCGGCTGTGATAGCATGCCCGCGCTTTTGGGGAGACGCACTTAAATGCTGTACCGATGGATCGTCTTATTTGGCGTGTGGGCGGCGTACAGCGCCTTTGGACTTGTTGCCACCAGTCTTGCGCCCCTGGTTTCTCAGGTCGAGCAGGATCTCGGGTTCTCACACACGGCCATGGGCAGCATCATGGGCGCTTGGCAGTTGACCTATATTGTTGCGGCCATTCCCTGCGGGATCTTGCTCGATCGTTACGCGTCACGGTACACGCTGACGCTTGGCATTTTGCTCATTGCAGCCTCTGCGCTTCTTCGTGGGTTCGCAACCGACTATGTCTCCCTGCTCATCGCGGTGATGTTGTTTGGCTTGGGCGGGCCCATCGTCTCAACCGGCGCACCAAAACTCATTACACGCTGGTTTGAGGGTTCAAATAGAGGTCTTGCCATGGGGGTTTACATGACGGGACCTGCCATCGGCGGCGTTGTCTCGCTCACCATGACCCACACCGTCTTGCTACCACTGTTCGGGCATTGGCAAATCTTGATGATTGGGCTGAGTATCCTGGTGGCGTTGGTCGCCATCCTTTGGTTCGTCATCGCATCTCAAGGCCCCATGCGCTCAGCCGAAGGTAACGATCGAGCGGCGAGCACTTCAGCAACGCCCGTCAGGGCTCGACATCTCATCACACAACCCACCGTCCAAATCGTGCTCCTGATGAGCGTTGGCGTCTTTTTGTTCAACCACGGTTTGAACAACTGGTTGCCCGAGCTTCTCAAAGGGCACGGTCTAAGCCTTATCGAGGCGGGCTATTGGGCAGCGATTCCTACCGTGATCGGCATCCTCGGCTCACTGACGATTCCACGACTGGCAACCCCAGGGCGAAGACTCCACATCTTG
>CAYZUV010000183.1:0-4768 GCA_964481245.1 uncultured Pseudomonadales bacterium | reverse complement strand
CTTTAGCTCTATTTGAATCTTTAGCTCTGTTTGAATCTCTAGCTCTCTGCTTCTCTGTCAATGCGCCGTTAGGTTTACGCGCTGACTTAACGCTTACATTTACTCACGTAGAACGTCGAGCAGCTTACATCTAAGCACATTTCGCCCCTTAGAAGTGCCGAACCGCCCATTTAATGTGAGCGACACTGCTTCTACGAGCAGTCCAGAGAAATTTATCACTGCCGAGAAACCGAAAACAGAAAAATTATGCAAGCTTGCTAGACTTCGCGATGTATAGACTTACATTGGCGCCTTTCCATCGAGATTCAAGACCATCTCGTCACATGCAGGGGAGAACATCCTTGAGCTCAAAAACGTTGGCACTAAGCCGACAAAATGGCGGTTACTGACCCGCACCGAGGCCGGTCGGCCAATCGATTTTCCAAGCACACATAGAGAAGCTTCTAGATCGAAATCCGCACCAATGAATGGGGCGGCATGACACCCTAACCGTTCAAGGCTCGTCGCTAATCCGACGCCTTCGGCTCTTCCTCTGAAGCCTCAGTTTCCTCTTCGGCGTCGGCTTTCTGCTGGGGTGGCTGAATCGCCTCTTGGTAACTCATTTCAACTGTTTCAACCGACATCTTTTCGAGCAATCTTTCGACGACTTGCTCCTCAAGCACGAGGCCTTGAACCTGACTCAGCGCTTGCTCGTTGCTGTAGTAATAGTTGATTAACTGCTCTGGTTGCTCGTAGCTCGAGGCAATATCATCGATCTTCGACTTCACTCGATCAGCATCCGCCTCAATCGATTCTTTCTCGATGACAGCATTGACAATCAATCCCAAACGAACGCGTTTTTCCGCTTCCTCGGCAAAGAGTTCCTTGGGCAACATGTTCTCATCAAATTGCTGCCCACCCCCGAACTGCTGCACCATATTTTGGCGCATACGGCTGCATTCATCATCGACAAGCGCCTTTGGGACATCAACTTCAGTGACCTCGAGAAGCCCATCCATCACCTGACCCTTCACCCGGTTTTCAATCGCGCTTTGAAGCTCTTTCTCCATGTTTTTTTGAACTTCAGCTCGGAAGGCTGGCTCACCCCCCTCCTCAACGTTAAACAACTTGAAGAAATCTTCGTTCAATTCGGGCAATGTCGTCTCTGCCACTGCCTTTAAGGCCACCTTGAACACAACCGATG
This sequence comes from uncultured Pseudomonadales bacterium, assembly GCA_964481245.1. Lineage (GTDB taxonomy): Bacteria > Pseudomonadota > Gammaproteobacteria > Pseudomonadales > Azotimanducaceae > UBA9926. The sequence goes on along the minus strand of CAYZUV010000183.1, from coordinate 3,585 downwards.
CGCCAGCAAGGGCTTCAGCGTGGTAGGCCTCTGGGAAGGTCAAATCAAGCGACTTTTCTTCACCGACGGCCATGCCTACGATCCCATCTTCGAACCCGGGAATCATGGACCCGGATCCCAACACCAATTTTTGATCAGAACCCGTACCGCCCTCGAAGACCTCGCCATCCTTTGAACCTTCATAGTCGATCGTGACTTGATCATCCATCGCCGCGGCTCGTTCTACTTCAACATACTGCTTGCGTTGTTCCCGCAGCTTGTCGACCATGTCGTTCAAATCGGACTCTGTCACAGACGCCGAGGGCTTGGTGACAGCGATGCTTGACACATCGCCAGGGGTCACATCGGGCATGACCTCAAAGGTTGCCGAAAAAGACAAATCTTTACCTGATTCAATGACCACATCATCGATCCGCGGCATCCCTGCAGGCGTTAAGGTCTCTTGTGTAATGGCATCTGAGTAGCTTTGCTGCATCACTTCGCTTGAGACTTCCTGCAATATGCCTTCGCCAAACCGACGTCTGACTTCCCGGACTGGGACTTTTCCAGGACGAAACCCCTTGATTCTCGCTTGCGAAGCCGCCTGCTTGATCCGATCTTCTACCTTGGGTGTTATCTCGTCCGCAGGCACGACAATGTGCATCTTGCGCTCTAATGCGGAGACGCTCTCAACTGTAATTTGCATAGTGAATCAAAGCTCGTGGTTGACAAATCAAGACGCTCGCCTTGACGTGCTTAGGGTTTGAATCGTTGTCTTATTTAGTGGTGCGAAAGGAGAGACTCGAACTCTCACACCTTGCGGTACTGGAACCTAAATCCAGCGCGTCTACCAATTCCGCCACTTTCGCACATTGCTCGGGGGACTTGCTTTTAGGGACGGCTTTTAAACGTTGCATCCGCCCTTTAAGTCTTATGTTCTAAGCATGCATCGTGCATTTACACGATCTGCAATTTGTAGAGCATTGGCAGGCTCAGGCTGACCATGTCTCACGACTATTAACCCTGCTTTCCATGTATTGCCCCTGAAATGGCCATACACAGACTATAGACTGCTAGCCCTTTGATCCCCCGATCAAAGGGCCGGGATTATAGAGATAAAGCAAACGCCTCACAAGACAGCGACAGCCATCAACTACCCTGATGCTCAACCAGGGCAGGCTAACGAGCAGCGCACGGTGGGGTCCTCGGCCGCGTATACGATCAAAAGCCATTGAGCGTTGCGTAACGGTCCTTATGATAGGCCACGTTTCCGAAGGCGATTTCGAGCACACGTGCTCTCTTCAGGTAAAACCCCGCATCAAACTCATCGGTCATGCCTATGCCACCATGAATCTGGATGAGTTGGTTAGACATTTCGTGTAGGAAGGCGCTCGCCTTAGCCTTCGCCAACGCCACCAAGCTCTCCCGATCATCAGAATCGGCATCCAGGCTTTGGAGTGCGGCTTCCACGCAACTCCGGGTGAGTTCCATTTCTGTATACAACCCCGACGCACGATGCCCCAATGCCTGAAAGGAGCCAATCACCTGACCAAACTGCTTTCGCGTCTTAAGATAATCTAAGGTCATATCAAAAGCATGCGCAGCTGTGCCTAGCATTTCCATAGAAAGCCCCGCTCGAGCCACATCTAGGGTCCACGACAATGCTGCGCCGGCCTCGTGAAGTGGACCGAGAAGCTGATCCTCGCGCACCTTAACGCGCTCGAAGCGAAGATTTGCGTAGCCTCTGGAATCCATCGTGGAAAGTGAACTTCTGAACAAGCCCTCAGTGTCTGCGTCAACCAAAAAGAGACTCAGTCCTTCTAAGCTGCCTGCATCGCCTTGGGTGCGAGCAACGACTACAAAATGTGTCGCCGCCATACCCTCCATGACAAACGTTTTGTCTCCGCTCAAGGTGAAGCCACCGTCGGAACGCTCTGCCAAGAAAGCAGTTGCCTCAGGATGGTGTCTTGTGCCCTCCTCTAGCGCCAAGCTGACCACCGCGCTGCCATCGGCAATCCTTGGCAGTAATGACGTTTTCTGCGCCTCACTGCCCGCCTTCATCAAGGCGCTGGCACCCACCAAAGCTGACGCAAAGAGTGGACTCGCGGTCAGATGCCTGCCGAGTTGTTCTAGAACTAGTCCAAAGGTGAGGTGCCCCAGCCCCGAACCGCCATAGGCCTCGGGGACCAACATGCCGGTCCAACCCATGTTGACCATGGCAGTCCACGTATCGGGAAAGAAACCCAGCGGCGCACCACTATCCCGCATGGCTCGAAACTGGGTTACCGGTGATTCATCGCGCACCCAAGAGACCGCCTGGTCTTTGATCAGTGTTTGTTCCTCTGAAAGTAGTGCCACGCTAGCCCCCTAACCTTTTTGTGTCGTCTCGGGCAAGCCGAGAATATTCTTAGCAATGATGTTGTTCTGGATCTCAAAAGATCCGCCATAAATGGAGATGGCCTTCCCTGACAACCAGCCGCGTACATTTTCCAGTTCATCTTCAGAAAATGCTTCACCGTCCCATCCGATGCCTTGATGACCCATCACCTCGAGAAGCAGTTCCGCTCGGTCTTGTGACACCCGTGTTGCGGAATTCTTCAATATCGAGGCGGCGGCGCTGACTTCCGGATTGCCCTTGGCTTCAGCAGAAATCCGCGCAATGGTCAGACCGTGCGCTTTTGTATGCATGAGATGATCGACAATCCTTGATCGAAGGTCTTTGTCACTCAACGTGCCGTCTGGCTCTGCCCCGCAGTAAGCTTTGGCAAGCGCCTGAATAGGCTGAGCGCTTTTATTGCTTGTCGGCCTTGCACCCGTCTGACTCGCGCGCTCATGTTGCAGCAACCGCTTCACCACACTCCAGCCGTCGTTATGCTTGCCAAGGAGATCGGTCTTCTCCGCCTCTGCATCGTTAAAAAATGTCTCGCAAAATGGCGATGCGCCAGCAATCAGCTTGATCGGTCGGGTTTCAACGCCAGGCTGATCCATCGGTAAAAGTAAAAAGCTAATGCCGTCCCGCTTGGCGACACTGGAATCGGTTCTGACGAGAGCACCACACCACTGAGAGATATCGGCCCCAGACGTCCAAATTTTCTGACCATTAATGACCCATCGGTCGCCGTTGTCCTCTGCTTTGGTCTGCAAAGAGGCGAGGTCGGATCCCGCATTGGGCTCTGACAGACCAAGACACCACCGAACCTTGCCACTGCAGATCCCTGGAAGGTGCTTCTTCTTTTGCTCTTCAGTCCCGTATTCGAGAATGGTTGGTCCAACCATAGTCACGCCCATGCCAGCCAGTAGCGGGATCGGATTGATCGCGCCCACTTGATGCATTTCGTCTGACAATACTGCGGCCTCTCCCGCGCTCAGGCCACCGCCACCATAAACGGCAGGCCAGGTCGGGGTACCCCAGCCCTTGTCACCGAGCCGGTCTCTCCAGAGACTGGCATCCTCTGCGATCGTGGCTTCACCCTCGACCCCACCAAAAGGCTCGATCCCTCGACCTGCCAAAGACTTGGGGAAATTCTGCGCTAACCAATCGCGCACATCATGACGGAATTGATCTAAGGCCTCACTCATCGTCTGTATCCTCTACTCTGTGACTCT
>CAYZUV010000182.1:0-4824 GCA_964481245.1 uncultured Pseudomonadales bacterium | reverse complement strand
CCATCGGGTCATAGGACCACAAGGTTTCACCGGTTCTAGCGTCAACAGAGTAAACGCGGCTCCAAGAGGTGGTGAAAAACATTCGGCCATCCACCACGATCGGCGTCGCCTCTAGCGCTCGGTTTGTGTTCATGTCTTTGAACCAAGCCAAGCCCAAAGAAGCAACATTGTCTTTATTGATCTGGGTCAGCGGAGAAAAACGTTGCTCTTCATAGGTACGCCCATAGGCCAACCAGTTACCGGGTTCCGAGTCGGCAGCGTTAATCCTCGCGTCATCAATCATACCGATGGTTCGTTCAGCCACTTGGCCAGTGGCCGGGGCGCCTGATTCAACCGAAGCTTCCTGGCCCGTTTGTGTGAAATAGAAGACCGCCGCGATAATCACGACGACGATTGCTATGAGTCCTTTGTTCACCTTTTTTCTCCTCCTGGCGCACAAGCTTCATACCTGATTGCCGCGCCTCTAAAGCCCTTCCTTGGCGAGGCTTCGCCAGAAAAGGCACACACCCCACGAACATGTTGCTGGCATTCTTGACGGCCAGTCGCGCTGCCGCATGCGATCGAGCATACCGCTCACCCCCGGGGTTCGCAATCACGACCACCGAGAAAGCAGAGCCTCGTTCGCATCGACCTAGGGCCGTGCAATTCAAGGATGATGGGATGCGGGCTTACACTTTCGGAATCGCCCCATTGACCGCAGATCTCGAACCACTGAACATGCGCAAGCACTGATGGCAAACCAAGTTAAAGCGAGGCGTGGCATTCTGCGCATCGCGCCCAAACAGAGAGGGATATCGAATGTCTTTACCCCTAGAAGGTTTCACCGTGCTCGACTTCGGTCAGGTCTACAACGGCCCCTACTGCGGATTCTTGCTCGCGCAAGCAGGCGCACGCGTCATCAAAGTTGAATCTCTCATTGGGGAAACGTTGCGAGCACGAGGCGAGCAATCGACTTCCAGCTATCCTTTTGCACTCCTCAATGCGAACAAAGAGAGCCTATCGGTCAATATCAAGAGCCCAGGCGGTCAAGCCCTCATTCGCGCGCTGGCGGCTAAGGTTGATGTGGTTTCGGAAAACTTCGCCCCTGGGACCATGGCGAAGTACGGCATCGGCGCAGAGGCACTGACCGCGATCAATCCAAAGCTCGTGTACGCTTCGAGCACGGGTTACGGCAATGCTGAGGGTCCCTACCGAGACTACCTCGGAATGGACATCACACTTCAGGCCATCGCTGGGGTCATGAGCATCACGGGCGAAGAAGGTGGCGGCCCCCTGAAATCGGCTGCAGCCTTCGCTGACTTTATTGCGGGCACGCATTTGTACGCGGGTATTGTCACGGCATTGCTCAAGCGTTCACAAACCGGCAAAGGCAGCATTGTCGATATCTCCATGCAAGATTGTGTGTTTCCGACACTTGCCACAGCATTGGGCACGTATTACTTGAATGGCGAACAGCCAGCTCGTGCCGGAAATCGACACCCCGGAAAGGCTCTCGCCCCCTACAACACCTATCGAGCGGCTGACGGGCACATTGCGATCATATGTATTCGCGAAGGCCATTTTCGAAAACTCTGTCAAGCGATGCACCGCGAAGACCTCGCCTCGGATCCACGCTTCGACAGCTTTAAAACTCGATGCGAAAACATGGATGCCCTCGACCAAATCATCAACCAATGGACTGAGCAACACTCAAGGCAAACCCTGCTTGAACTCACTCAGGCAGCAGGCGTCATCTGTGCGCCCGTCAACAATCTGCAGGATGTCCTGAACGACCCACATCTTGCGGCACGGGGCACCCTTGAGAGCCTGCCTCACCCGCACTTTGGAGATGTCAAACACATGCATTCAGCCCTTCGGTTTACCGGCGAATCACCCCGAGAGCTCGCACCCGCGCCAGCACTTGGCAGCGGCACGTCGGCCATTCTCAGTGAGCTTCTCAATTATGACGAGGCGCAGATTGCGCAGCTTGCAGATGACGAGGCCATTGGTATCGGCCCAAGTTAACCCTGGCGCCTCCGGCTATATAGGGTCGAATCGACTGTTTTTGTCGGCAGCCCCATCTCGTTTGGTCCGAGAAATACTCCCCTCATCAGGCCACTTCTTCAACATGACACCGTGACGGGCAAGTCGCGCTTCACGCAGTTCTAAGTCAATTCTCGGCCATCATCGCCTGATAAAGAGCGACATTGAAACGCACGCCCGATTGCCCCGTATGCGAGAGCGGATCAGTCGTCTCAGGATCAAGTCCAAAATCGCGCGCCAGCGCGGCACCCGTTAAACCCGTTGCGCCTAATGACCAAGCCATCGATGGCAAATCCAGGACCATGTAGTGGAAGAGAGCGCGAAACTCGTGGCCGTGTTCTGCCATCAACGCGGCTACAAATTGCTGATCAAACCAAGCATTGAAGGCCGTAAAAATCAATAGATGGCGCTCCAATCTTGGAGTGAGAAAGGCAATGAATTGGCTCATGGCCTCCGCTTCGGACACAGCACCAAGCGAGCGCCAACGGGGCACGCTAAACCCATTGACGGCAGCCGCACCCGGATCCAATCGTTCAGGAAACGTCGGCATCATCCTGATAAACGCCTCATCGATCACGCGTCCTCGCTCGTCCGTGAGCGCAATACCGACATCAATCATCTCGTGGTAGCCCGCTGTCAACCCGGTGGTCTCGACATCGATATGAACCAGCAAGCGCGACCGTACGTCAGCCGCCGACACTGCCCCGATACCAAAAACCACTGATAGACCGAGTAGCCATAACGCTGAGAAAAGGTTCAACCGCATCGCGTGCATCGGCAGGCTTCTGGGGCAAGTGACCGGTGAAGGATCGTGCATTTCAAAGACTCTTTGGGGAGATCGCATCAGAATACGCCGCCTGACGCACTATGTCTCGATTAGACTCGGACCCTGCTGCAGGAACTGAAACCCCTGATCAGCGCCTGCAGTTTTTTCTTTCACCTCGGCCTAGGAAACGAACCCTTTGATCCGGATAAAGACCGTGTCGCGCATCTCATCGACGAATCCTCACAGGTCTGGATTTATCCACCGTTGCCGTTTCGAAGGGCAACTCAGATGAGCAACGCACATAAACAACACACTTAGATATTGCAGAAGGACAATGCTGAAGGAGAATGCGGAAGGACAATGCAAATGGCATCGTGGCAGCTACCCCCGTTCAATGGCTCTTCGCTGAGATGCGAGAAAGCTCAATAGAACCAACCGCCTTCGCTCACGTACGGCGCGTGGATTTTAAAGCCTTGACGAGGGTACGCCGCTAAATAGCGATACAAGCTTTGCATCAAGTGAGACGCAAGATGAGAGGCAAGTGGTCTAAATGGCACGGGCGCCAGCAACTGGGCCTCGCGGCGACACCCACTCAAAAAAAAAGCCGGCGCGGTGCCGGCTTCCTCTCACAATGGGACGATTAATCCGGAAGACCCAAGACTCGCTTCGCGATGATATTAAGCTGGACCTCGTTCGTGCCGCCGTAGATCGTCACCGCACGGTCGCGCAACCAAGAGCGCGTCGATTCAAGCTCATCAGCATCGAAGCTATCGCCTTCCCAGCCAACACCGGCAAATCCGCGAAGTTCTGCCTTAAGCGAAGACCCTTCCTTGGCCAGCATTGAACCCACGTACTTGAAAATCGAGGTCGTCGCGCCGGGCGCGCCACCGCTCGTCGCTTCAGCCACGACGCGCTGAACCGTTAACTGCATGGCGCGCTCGATCATCACTTGCTTGGTGATCTTTTCTCTGGCTTCCACATCCACCACCTTGCCCGCGTCCTCGCCCAAGTAGGCTTTCGCTATACGCGCGTAAGGGTTAAGTGTGGGTTCGGCTGACTTCTTTTTCTTTGGCGCCGGCGCCGAAGAACGCTCGTACTGAAGCAATCGTTTACCCACGGTCCAGCCGCGATTAAGTTCACCCACCAAATTTTCGCGAAGCGCCACGGCGTCATCGAAAAATGTTTCGCAAAAAGGTGAAGAGCCGGATATCAACTGGATCGGCTTCACTGTCACGCCCGGTTGATCCATTTTAAGCAGGACGAAACTGATGCCCTCATGCTTTGGAGCCTCTGGATCTGTTCTAACCAGCGCGAACATCCAATCGGCGTGATTCGCCCCCGTTGTCCATATCTTCTGCCCATTAATGACGAAATGATCGCCCTCGATCACCGCTCGCGTCTGCAAACTCGCGAGATCTGAGCCGGACCCAGGTTCAGAATAGCCCTGGCACCAACGCACCTCGCCTTTCGCAATGCGGGGCAGATGCTCTTGTTTTTGTGCCTCGGTGCCATATTCCAACAAGGTGGGGCCGATCATCGCTAGGCCCATGCCGGTGTCGGGCGGAACAATCTTCAGCGATGCCATTTCCTCTTGCAGGACCTTGAACTCGGCCCCACTGAGTCCGGCGCCCCCGTATGCCTTGGGCCATAGTGGCGCGATCCAGCCCCGCTCAGCGCAACGAGCCTTCCAGAGCCTTGCGTCATCCGTGTCGTAAATTTCAAACGCCTCTTCGAAATGCACCATTTTATTGCGCATACTCGTTGGGCAATTCTCGTCTAACCAGGCACGGGTTTCTTCCCTGAATGCTTGCAAATCTGTACTCACAATGTTCCCTCTCTTAGCAAACGTGTCATTAATCTTTATTCCGAAATATAACTCCGATCTTAGCGCGGTCGCTTTGCGCCATGAACCGAGGTGTCTGAATGAACCTTTGGCCTCCCCGTTTTGCGGGACGCATTAGCCCCGTCGCCAGCCTTGAAAAACGATCGGTAGTTTGGAGGGGATGCCTTCCAGATCAAATGACCTTTTTTCACTG
>CAYZUV010000181.1:0-4847 GCA_964481245.1 uncultured Pseudomonadales bacterium | reverse complement strand
CGCGCAGTGTCCGGGATCAGGTTGCCGCTCAGAACGGAAGCGGCCGCTTGATGCCCGAAGGCCTCGAACGACACAGCGGGTCGATAGTTAAAGGGCTGCCGGCTGCCAATGGAATGGATCATTGCGATATGCCGGCCGAGCGTCTCTAAGCAACTCAGATCGTCAACGGGTGGCGCCCGTCCGCCTTGTCTTGGAAACACCGAAAACCGCAGTTGTTGATCAAACAACAGACTCTTTCTTTCGATGCTGATGGGCGCAACGACGGAAAGCTCTTCCGCTTTGAGTTCAAACGTGAATTGGTGCTCCTCAAGAATTTGCTCGTCAGTCCATCGATTCGCGCGATAAAACTTAGCAATGATCGGCTCTCCATCTTCAATACCAATTTGGTAAACGCGGTTCTCATAGCTATTGAGTTCAATCAGCCTGGCATCGGGTCGTAGACCGATCGATTCGATCGCGTCCAGAATGGTGTCGGGCGTTAACGCTGAGAAATCTGCTGGTGGCATGAGCGACTGCCTACGAGAGCACAGAGGCTTTGATGTGTGCCAGGAGCGTCTTTCCAGGCTCAAGATTCAGGCTCTCGCAAGACTTACGAGTAATCTGCGCGAGAAACGATTGGCCTTCACAATTCAAGCGAATCAGTGCGCGGCTCCCGTTTAGATCAATTCCCTCAATCGCACACCTTAAGTGATTCAAAATGCTACTGTTTGGATGCTCGGAGAGGGACAAGCTAACGTCCTGAACTCGGATCAGCAAGCGATGGTCTGTGTTGATCGATAGCGTGGTGTCAGGAATCCACATGCTTTGCTGGCCGATGGTTAATTCGGTTAGCTGCTGAGTTTCATCCACCTGCGAGGCTCGACCCATCAGAACGCAAGCAGCATCTTCTGGGTGGTATTTCGCGAGTTCAAAGTCGGCTGCGAGTTGACTGAGGGGTTCATAACGTTTGAGCAGACCGGATTCGAGCCACAAAACCGTGTCTGCAAGACGCACAATTTCATCCCAGCGATGGCTCACGTAAATCATAGGCACCCCAAATTCGGACTTGATACGCAGAAGAATTCGAATCAACTGCATGCGAGCGCGAGGATCGAGAGACGCCAGCGGCTCATCGAGCAGCAGCAACCTAGGTTGGTTTATCAAGGTTCTGGCGAGACCTACCCGTTGTTGTTCTCCGCCAGACAATGTTGAGGGCGAGCGATCGAGCAATGAGCCGATATCGGTTGCCTCTACGACCGCATTCCAATCAAGTCCCAATTGCTGGTGGGCTCGGCGTTCAGCGTACGCTAAGTTGCCCCGGACACTGAGGTGCGGTAGCAGTTGCTGATCTTGGAATACAAAGCCGATGCCGCGCGCCTCGGGTGCGGTGAAGTGATGTTTTGCATGCCAGAGCTCATCGCCAAATTGGATGGTCGTGCCCATCGATTCGCGTTCCGGGCAAAGCCCCGCAATGGCTTTTAGTAACGTTGATTTCCCCGCGCCTGATTGCCCATAAAGTGCCAATACGCCATGAAGAACGGTTTCGAACGCGCAAGTGAGGACGGGTTTTGAGGCTCGGGTGATATTGAGGTCCACCGAAAGCGTTGCGGGCTGGGCACGGCTTAAAGGGGTCATTGATGCCCCCCGATATTCGACTGCCCAGCGCTATGATTGACCCATTCCACCATGATTAATGTCGCAAAGGCGAAGCCAATCAGCGAGGCTGCTAAGGCATGGGCGCGCGCGTAGTCTAGCGTTTCAACATAATCGAAAAGGGCGACAGACACGACCCGCGTTTCTTCAGGAATGTTGCCGCCAATCATGAGGACAATACCGAATTCGCCCACTGTGTGAGCAAAGGTCATGACGCAGGCGATCAGAAAACCATGCCGGGCAAGCGGGATGGACACCGTGAAAAAGCGATCGAGGGTGCCAGCGCCTAGCACTCGACTGGCGTCAATGAGTGATTGAGGGATTTGGCGAAAAGCCACCACCATCGGTTGGACGAAAAAGGGCAGTGAATACAACGTCGACCCAATCACAAGTCCGGCAAAACTGAAAGCCAACGAGGCATCAAACAGGAATTGCCAACTTTGGCCTAGGACGCCTTGAGGCGCAAAAGCGAGCAGGAGATAAAACCCGATCACTGTCGGGGGCAGAACCAGTGGCAGAGAGATGAGCGGCTGTGCCAAGCGAGCCATAAGTGATTCGCTTCTAGCGAGCCACCATGCGAGCGGTAGGCCAGCAATTGCAAGGACCAGCGTCGTGGTTGCCGCGAGTTGGACCGTGGTGATGATGACCGACCACTCAACGTTCATGGTGATGTCCGATCAGACGAGGTAGGGGGTTGGTAGCCAAGACGTCTCAGGTGATCCGCCCCTTTTCTGGAATCTAGATAGGCGAGCAGTTTTTCCCCTAGAGGATGGATTGCCAGAACGACGCGCTTTTGCTCAATCACGGGGTACAGCCGCGGGTCAATCGTGAGTAGGTCCTGCTCGGGAAGATCTGCGAAGATGGCTTGGGTTTTGGATATGAACGCGCCTTCGACCACTCCTTGCTCGGCATACTGAAAGGCGATACCCACATTGGCGGCAAAGACCACATCTTTACGATGAGGTAGCCATCCGTTAGCCACCAGCGTTTCAGCCGCGGCGCCGTAGGGGGCGTGCACCGGATTGGCAATCGCGATCAATCCTCGGAAGGCTTCGAGTGCGTCAGTCCAGGCGAGCCGACGGTTTGGGACCCAGAGTACGAGCTGGCCCATGGCATAGGATCTCAGAGAACCGGTGAGGGCAATACCCAACTGCGCCAGTCGTTCAGGACGTGCGCCATCAGCAGAAAAGAAGAGATGGTATCTCGCACCCTGCTGGATCTGCGCAAACAGCAGGCCCGATGCCGCTGCATTCAGATGAAAGTCATCATCATCAGCGCCGAGCCCTTCTCGAAGGAGTTCGATCAGCGGTAGCCTGAAATTTGAGGCGACCGCAACAGAAAGCGGTTCCGCAGTGACAATGCTTGAGCTCAACCAGAGCCAGAGCCCCAAGAGGGCGCGTAAGATCAGTGAGCTACACTTCGCCGCGGGATGCACGCTGGACAAAATCATTGATGAGCCATCCGGAAATTGAAATCATCGCGGGTGGATTAGGCAATTGGTCGTAGGGGAACCATTGCGCGTCCGCAAGTTCGGCTTCCTGAATGGTGATGTTCCCACTGTCATATTCTGCGTGAAATCCGAGCATGAGCGAGTTGGGAAAGGGCCAAGACTGACTCGAAAAATATTTCAGATTTTTTACTCTGATGCCTACTTCCTCAAATACCTCCCGGTGAACCGTGGTTTCAATCGATTCTCCCGGCTCCACAAAGCCCGCCAGCGTCGAGTAAAAATTGCCTCTGGCGTTGACGTTTTTTGCCAGCAGGATCTCGGTGCCCTTGTTCACGCAGACGATGATGCTGGGGGAGAGCCTTGGGTAAAAGAACAATCGACAATCACCGCATTTGTAGCTTCGATCGCCCGGGTTGAGTGACGTTTCACTGCCACACTGGCCACAAAAGCGGTGGGTTCGATGCCATTCTATGATCTGTTTGGCTCGGCCCAACAAGTAGAAGAGGTCGCTGTCTACTTTGCCGAGGAACCACCACAGGGACTCGAAGCCATAGCCCTCAGGTGGGTCTGCATCCTCATCGACCTCAACCGCAAAAATGGGCACCTGGCTGACCACGCCCAGGCAGTGCTCTGAGCGTGCCTCAAGTCCGCACCATCTCCAATCATCGAGACTGAGAGGTGTGATATCACCGTCATCATCTTTAATCAGGACGTCATCGCCAGAGACCACAATATAAAATGCGGCGTCAGCCCCATCGGGTGCAATGTGGGTAGATTCAAACGTTGTGGCAAGGTGACCGAGCGACTGCCAATCCATGTTGCGAGCCTTAAAAAATTCAGGCTCGACTTTATCACACCTGAAGGATAGATCTTGGTGGTCGAGGGTCGCATTCAAGTGTGGTTTGATCTATGCCCCAGGGTCCGAGCGACACAGAGCACGGTTACAGATTGTGCGCCGGCGGCCTTGAGGCTGCGAGTTGCCTCATTCGCGGTGGCCATGGTGGTGACCACATCATCAACAAGCGCAATGTGAAGTCCTGCCAGTGACTGAGTGGTGATGAATGCATGGGTGATGATCGATCGTCGCTCGCTTGCGTTCAGTGACTTCATCGCCTGGGTTTGTCGCACTTGCCTCAAAATATGCCGAGAGGTTGGAATCTTAATTGCGCGACTTAAGTCCTCGGCAAGGAGTTCTGCTTGATTGAATCCCCGACGCCATCTTTTCCAGGGGTGTAACGGCATTGGGAGCAGTAGATCGAACTGAGGCTGCTTTTGGTTGACAGTGTCAATCAGCAGTTGCGCTAGGACCCGACCGATGTGAAGGCGTCCGTGTAACTTGAATGCTTTAATCAATTGATTAACTGGGAATTCATAGGCCACCGCGGGAATGATCGCGTCAAAGACTGGTGGCGTGAGCTTGCAAGGCCCACAGGACGGCTCTATCGAATCGCGAACCCTGGGCAGGCCGCACCGGTGACATTGATGTGAGAGCCAAGGTAAATCCGTGCGGCAAGGTAAGCAAAGCGAGTCGCCCGGACAAGCCTCTTCGCCTGGGCATAAGAGGCACCCTCCAGACAGGCGCAGCGAGGACAATCCTCGGAGAATGATCTGCCATGCGCGGGAGACTTTTAAGGTTTTAGATTTGGCGATAGTGGGGCTCGCCCCCTCTGAAAAGTTGAGTTCAGCTCGAACCGCAGCTTTCCAGCGGAGCGTCTAGCGGACAAATGACAACCTCTCGCAGTTGCGTACTCCATCGCTGAATCCA
>CAYZUV010000180.1:0-4866 GCA_964481245.1 uncultured Pseudomonadales bacterium | reverse complement strand
AGTGAGGCGTTCACGACGACCCCTGAGAGCGCAATAATTCCAAGCAGCGAAAAGAAGATTAAGTTCCAGCCCATGACGTAGTGACCCACAATCGCGCCGACCGCGCCGAAGGGAATCACGCTCATGATCACCAGCGGTTGAAAATACGATTTCAGGGGGATCGCGAGTAGTGCATAGATCAACAGCATCGCCAGTAAGACGTTTTGTCCCAGGCTAGAGGTGACCTTGCTACGCTCTAGTTGTTCGCCACCCAAGGAGAACTTCACGCCAGGGAAGTCTGGATTACGACAGGCCCGTCTTGGGTTCGAGAAGCTGGTGCCCGCGCTACAGATTTGCTGTTGTAACGCGGGCAAGAGCGCCTCGGCAGTAATTTGACTGCGATCAATATCTCCTCGAACGCTGATGACGCGCTCCTGATCCTCTCGACGGATCGAGGAGTAACTGTATCCGTAGTCCACATCGGCCACGGTGGAGAAGGGGACCTCAGCGCCGTTGCCCAATCGGACTCTGAATTCTTCGAGATTCCCCAACGATTGGCGCTCCTGCTCGGGGTATCGAACCATGACGCGAACGTCGTCGGTGCCTCTTTGAATTCGTTGTGCCTCATCGCCGTAAAAGGCCTGCCGAATCTGGCGAGCGAGATCCGACAGGGTGACGCCGAGAGATCGAGCATCGTCCCTTAAATCAATCTGTACTTCTTGTTTGCCCGGCCTAAACGAGTCAGAAAGATCGAGCACCCCCGGGTATTGTTGCAAGGTGGCCTTCAAGTGCTTCGCGGCGGCAGCAAGCTCATCCACGTCTCGGCCGGTGATTTGTAACCCGATGGGGTCGCCTGCGCTGAACGAGTCTGCGCTGAATTGCAGATCCACCGCATCAGTCACAGGTCCCGTCAGCTCGCGCCAGCGGGCCGCGATGCGCGTGGAGTTCCAACCTGGGCGCGTTTCGATTGGGTCCAGTTCGAGCACGACTTCAGCAAGATGTGAGCCGCCTGCAGTTCGACTCGGTGGTCCCGAGGAGCGCGCGGCATTGGCGCCGATGGAAGAGAAGACGTTTCGTACGGGGCCTGAGACAGAGGGTCGCTTCAAGTCAGCGGCAATCTCCGTTTTTAGTTGCTCAACGGACGATTCAATTTGCCGCGCACCTTGCTCTGTAAGTTCGACATTAATGCCCTCGGGCATCAGCAGGGTGGCGTAAACCCGATCGCCCTCAACGGCGGGGAAGAACTGGAAAATGACTCGGCCAGAAATAACCAGAGCCAACGCCATGATGAGGACGCCTGTGGCAACCGCCCATGTGACCCAGCGGTAATCAAGCGTTTTCATCAACATTGGCTGGTACACCGATTCCGCAAACCGTTGCATTTGATCTGAAAAATAACCTTGGAAGCGGATCCACTGCTGAATCCACTGCGGATTATCCTCGGTTTTGACGCTGGTTTTTCGGTGAACGAGATGGCTCGGCAAGATGAGCATGCACTCGATAATGCTAAAGGCTAGGCAAATGATCACAACCCAGCCGATCAGTGAGAAAAAGTCGCCCATGCGGCCAGCAATCAGTAGGATCGGCAAAAATGCGGCCATGGTGGTCAGGACGCCAAAGATCACCGGCGTGATGACTTCATGTGAGCCTTCGATGGCCGCTTCTCGTTTCGCCAGCCCTTTTTGCTCCCATGCGAACACGCGTTCGCCCACCACGATGGCATCATCCACCACGATGCCAAGGACCAAAATGAACGCCAACACAGTAAGCGAGCTGATGTTGAGACCCGCTGCCGGAAACATCCAAATAGCGCCCATGATCGCGATAGGAATACCCGCCGAGACCCACAGCGCGACTTTGAAGCGCAAGAACAAGGTCAAAATGATGAGCACCAAAACGAGGCCTGCGTAGGCGTTTTGCGTTAAGGCATCGATCCTTCGGTGCAGAGGGATCGATTCGTCAATGAATACATTGATATCGAGCCCTTGGGGTAGTGATTGCCGTTCAAGCTCGATATAGCGCTTCACGGCATCCGCCGATGTGATCGTGTCCTCATCACCCACTCGATATACCGTGACAGTCACGGCGGGATCACCATTGTATTTGGCTTTGAGGTAGCCTTCTTGGAAGGCGTCTTTCACTTCGGCGATGTCGCCAAGCTTGAGGGCAGTGCCATCGGGCAGAGTGAGCACTTCAATTTCGGCGTACTCAAGCCCCCGGTACGCTTGGCCTTGGCTGCGAATGAGGATTTCACCGCCTGCCGTTTTGACCGAGCCGCCTGGCATGTCGAGTGACGCTGCCCGAATGGCTCGGCTCACTGCGTCCAGAGTCAATCCATAACGTCTCAGAGTGTATTCGCTGATTTCGATCGAGATTTCCCAGGGCCGTGCGTAATTTACACTGACCTGCGAAATGCCATCGAGTGCGGCAATGTCATCCCGCATTTTCTCGCCCAGGAGCTTGAGCGTGATTTCGTCGGTCTTACCAGAGAGCACGATGCTGATGGTTTGCCCAGCAAACTGCATCGATGAAATGATCGGTTTTTCGGTTTCCTGGGGAAAGGTGCTGATGCCGTCCACTCTTCCTTTGACGTCGTTGAGAGCCACCGTCATATCGGTGTCTGAATAGAGCTCTAGGAAAGCTGAACACATACCTTCTCTGGCATCGGTTCTCAGTTTCTCAATGCCTTCGAGGCCCTCAAGCGCCTCCTCGATGCGGATACATACCGCTCGCTCAACTTCGATGGGTGAGGCTCCTAGATAAGGCACCGAAATTTGGATAATCCCGGGCTCAATGCTCGGGAATTCCTCCTTATGCATGGAGACAAGAGAAAAGGTGCCACCCACTAGCAGAATGATCATCAGCAGATTGGCAGCGACCGGATTGTCGATGAACCAGGCGAGTATTCCTCTCATCACAATAGCCTTACAGCAACCAATCCGGCGCAGTCTCGGTGACGCTCACTTCCATCCCGTCAACCACTGCTTGAATGGGGGAGATGTTAACCACGTCGCCTGAACTCAAACCGGACTTCACCAGAATACGATCCTGCTCAAACCGTGCGATCGTCACGTCTCGGAATCGAAGCCGATTCTCGGCGTCGACGACCAGGACCTGGTTATTTTGTCGCAGCGCACTTCGAGGGAGTTGAAAAGCGTCCTTTAGCGTAATGCCTTCGATCTCTGCGTTCACAAAGGCACCGACAGGCAAAGCGGCATTCGGGCTTGATCCAGTGCGCTGATCTTGGGTTACCCGCGCAACCAGCGTCACCATTCTGGATCGTCGGTCAATTTCAGATTCGGTGCGAACCAGTTCAGCCTCCCAGGATGCAGCCGTGCCCGCGAACTGAGCACTGAGTTGAACGTGCGGTAACAGCGCAGAGTCGGATTTTGAGTGCCCGTCGAGCCTCGCCAAATCGAGATAGGCGAGCTGGGTATCGAGAACGGGAAGCCGAACCTCTAACTGATCAGCAGCGAATAATTCGGCAAGCGGTTTTCCAGGCGTAACGTACTCGCCCAAATCGACCGACTTGCTCCGAACCACGGCATCAAAGGGCGCAATCAATTCAGTTCGTGCGGTATCTCGTTTGGCTAGCTCAAGATTAATGGTTGCCTCTTTAAGCGAGGCATCAGCCAAGCGTGTTTGGCGCAGCGCATTTTCCAGCATCGACTGGCTGATCAGCTGGTCTTTAAAGAGTGTTTGCATACGTTTGAGTTCGAAACTTGCGTGTTCATACTCCGCAACCGCCCGAACCTTGCGAGCCTCGGCGAGACCAACGCGCGCGATGTAATCGGCTTGCTCTAGACGAAGGAGCACTTCGCCCGCGTTGAACGCTCCCCCAGCGTTAAAATTGGGCGAGACCCAATCAATTCGACCACTGACCTGCGCGATCAGTTCGGAGGCGGTAAGGGGTTCGACGACACCCTGTGCATAGATTTTGAGAGGGATGTCTTCAGCCACCATCTGGATGCCACGAATGGCGACCACGCTAGGAGTGACGGCCGCACGCTCTGGCATGGGTCGGGTCATGATGATGCCCGCCGCCGCTGCAAAGGCCAGGATGAGAATGGATAGGGTCAAGCCCGTCTTGATGGCGACTGTTGGGATTTTCATAGGTCATTCCTTACAAACCCGGTTTCAGCGGAAGTTGAACTGTCGATCAGGTTGATGAGTCTCAGCTTGGCGTGATCGAAATGCTTGATGACGGTGGTCGCGAGTAAGTTTGCGTCGTTTGATTCGATGGCGTTGCGCATGGCTGAGATCAGTGCGCGGTCCAGCGTTTGATCAGATTCAATCGCCTCAAGACGGCCAACCAATTGGCTTCGTAATCCATTGCCAATCAGTCGCAAGACCAGGTTTTGGTGGATATCGATCGAGGCAGCCATAAAATCGCTCATCACATTTCTAATTTGACCTGCCTCAGCGTTCGGGTCGTAGCGATCTAAGATATCCAAGAGTTGGGCGCGTTCTTCGCTGCTTGCCTGAGACATCGCAAGTCTCGAGGACAGCGCCATGAGAGCACTGAACACCTCCACAAATTCGATGACCAGATGCGGTCGAACCTCTGCTCGAAGATCAAGAAGGGGGCCCAAAATGGAGAGCGTCGCCTCTTCGACCGCGACAATCCTGGCACCGCCCGGTTGAACGCTGACGAGACCTAACTCACTGAGTATCTTGGTGGCTTCTCGAACGGCCCCCCGATTCACTTTGAAGCGGGCGACCAAATCTCGTTCAGAGGGCAGCCGCTCGCCGGTTCGGTATTGGCCAATGAGGATCTCGTCACGCAAAATGTAGGCGATTTCCTCTGCTCGCGTTTTGGCGCCATTCACTAAGGTAAGCGCTGTTGCAACTCCAGTTTCGGATTCAGTCACAAGAACAAGTCTCTTT
>CAYZUV010000179.1:3435-4873 GCA_964481245.1 uncultured Pseudomonadales bacterium | reverse complement strand
GTCGAATGTGCCATGCTCGTCCATACAGACGAACACGGCGCCGTCGGTGAGTCGACTGATCGCAGCAATCCCTGCTTTAAATGCGTTGGTTTCCCCTGAAATGATCAGGTTGGGGTCGGGCGCGTGGGGCCGTGAATCTGTGGCGGTCACAAAAATGGAATTCGGCACCGAGCCCTTGGCAGGCACCTTACTGAACGGCCTGGTCTTGAACGCGGTCCACTCGCCTGACTCAATGAGCTGAGTTTGCACCACGTCTCGACTAAGCTCGCCAATTGCCTCCGCAGGGTGCGAGCCAAACGAGACCGCGTCATCGCCATCGACTTTTATCACTAACGACAAGAACGCGCGTTTCGCGCCTCGATTGATTTCAACCACTTCCCCGCCAGCGGGCGCTGTAAATTGAATCCCTGGGTTCTTTTTGTCGGTGAAGACCACTTGCCCCTTACGAACTCGATCACCGACGGCAACCTCCATTGTCGGTTTAAGACCATGGAAGTCGCGGCCCAGGACCGCAACACACGGAGAGGAAAATTCGCTGGAGATGGATTGTTCAGGCGCGCCGGTGAGGGGTAAATCTAAACCTTTGGATATCTTTCTCATATAGCTCCCATGAGCGTTTAGGGCGGACCAATGATTCGACGGATGCCCAAGCTTAGCGCTCGAAAAAAAGCGTGCTCCGTCTGGGGCGACCCAGAGCCAATTGAATGACCCCGTGGGCTGGATGACGCCCGCAAAATGGCCGCCATTATAGAGAGTCCGACTAACCAGATCCAGCCATCAACCGTCCTAATTCCGGATTCTTTCCCCCGCGATGGAACACGGCGGCCATCGTCCTGCTCGGCAGTGGTCTTGGGCTAAAAACGTGGCCCAGCGGCGCGCAAGCCGACGTCAGGATAGTTTGATTGAAAGCGTCGTGGGGGCCTTGCCACCCGAATCTGATGCCAGATCGACAACCCGCTGTGATCGCGTTAGTGACCCCGTGAAATGAGGTTCCTGGCTCGCGGCCCCGAACCCACTATTCGGCGCACGGGCGCAGTCTCTTGGTTCGCCGCTACTCGGCGCTCGCGGGCTGCTTGGGCACCAGGGGATAGTGGATACCCGCCATTTTCTGGGCGCAACGCACCACCTGGCAGGAGTAACCGAACTCATTGTCATACCAGACGTACAGCACCATTTGCTGCCCGTTAACGATCGTCGCGTGACCATCAATGATGCCAGCATGACGGTTGCCCACAAAGTCCGACGAAACAACCTCGCTGGACTCGGTGTAATCAATTTGCCGTTGCATGGCCGAGTTCAAGGACACATCGCGAAGAAAATCGCACACTTGCTCTCGGGTCGTTGACTCTTCCACGGTTAAATTCAAAATCGCCATGGACACATTGGGCACCGGTACTCGAATCGAGTTGCCCGTGAGCTTCCCCGCCAACTCGGGCAG
>CAYZUV010000179.1:0-3335 GCA_964481245.1 uncultured Pseudomonadales bacterium | reverse complement strand
AGTTCGTTTTTCTCGATTTGCCTGACTCGACGATGAATCCGCATGATCTCGATCACCGACTCGTTGAAGAGCGGCACGCCGTGGATATAAATCACGACATTTCGGCGATAGAGTTGCCCAATCAAGGGGATCATGGCCTCGGCCAGCGCTTCGCGTTCTTTCCAATCGTCAAACGCTCGTTCTAGTGTTGGCTTAACCAATGGCTTTCTCCCTTCCAAACTGTCAGTTCGAGACCATGCCCTGCCGGACATTGTCCCGCTTCAACCCACAAAATTCACGTAACGCAAGTTCGCGTCAAGATTGTCTTTTGATCACTCAGATCAGGCGTACGCGAAGGGTCGGATTCGGCCGCGTATTATGAAGTTAAGGGACCTTCTTCGCAATGACCGTTGCGCATGAGAACCCAGATTATGACGGTTAGCATTCGAGCGCGAATACCCCCCCGCTTTTCTACCGGCATGTGCCTTACGCTACTTAGTTAACTGCTTACGCGACGTTACGATCGCGCAATCCGGCCCACGTCGACTCTGCGTAAGCGGAAGAATTCACGTAAAATCGCCGCCGGCTGCGCACGCCAACCGCTGCGAACCACGAAATCCAATCCTAGATCCAGAAACCAGCGATCAATCCATGGCGTCAATTTTCTTAAACGATGCATTCCAAACCCTTCCCAAAAACCGTGGCAGCGTGGCGCGCTGGAGCGGCCTTTCGGGCGCTGCCTTATCGCTTTCGGTTGCCGAACTGGCGGAGCAGACTAAGGCACCCATCTTGTTGATAACGGCTTCATCACAAGGCGCCGAACAAAGCTTTGAAGAAATTCGATTTTTTGCACCGCCTCACCTGCGAGTCGCACGATTTTCAGACTGGGAAACACTCATCTACGATGGCTTTTCGCCCCATCAGGACATTATCTCTGAACGCTTGCAGGTGCTTGGCGCGGGAAGCGCCGAGGCACCCGATATCCTCATCGTCCCAGTCACTACTCTGCTCTTCCGGCTGGCACCCAGAGACTTTATTAGCAGTCATCATCTCAATCTAGCGGTCGGGCAAACTGCTTCATTATCTGAACTGAGACAACTCCTCGAGCGATCCGCCTACCGCCCGGTTGAGACCGTCTCAGATAAGGGTGAATTCGCTATTCGAGGCGCCATTTTAGATCTCTTCCCCATGGGTCACGACGCGCCCTATCGCGTTGAATGGTTCGATGACGAAATTGAATCCATTCGAACGTTTGATCCCGAAACCCAACGCTCAGTCGATCGTGTCAGCGAAATGCAAAGCTTGCCTGCACGTGAGTTCTCGCTTGGCAAGGAGAGTATTCGTCAATTTAAGAATGCCTGGCACGAGCGTTTTGGTGGGCAGCCGAAAGCGTGTCCCGTTTATCAGAGCGTTTCTAACGGCGCAGCTCCAGCCGGCATCGAATACTATCTGCCGCTATTTTTTGATGAGATGGCAACGCTCTTTGATTACCTCTCGAGCAACACGTTGATCGTCAACGAACCGCTCACTGATGCGCTGCAGGCGTTCTATCGGGACACCAACGATCGATACGAAAATCTGCGCCACGATATCGAACGTCCCATTCTCGCCCCCAAGGAATTACTGCTCGAGGAGCACGAGTTATTCGAGCGGATGGCTCACTACGTGCGAGTGGATACCGCCGCCGGCGATCGAACCCAGGGACTGCAATTCGCCACCACTCCGGCGCCGAATCTTGCTGTCGACGATCAATCCGATACGCCCTTCCATCGCTTGCGCGCTTGCCTAGAAGGGGGCGATCGCGTCCTCATTGCCGCCGAGAGCCTAGGCAGAAGAGAAATGATTGATGGGGCGCTCATGAAAAGCGGGCTGCCCGCAGAGATGGTTGACCACTGGCAGGCTTTCACATCTTCATCGACACCACTTGCACTCGCCACTGCCCCCTTTGATCGAGGGCTCAGATTGACTGAACTTGGCATCACACTCATCGGCGAGCAGCAGCTTTTTGGTGAGCGCGTACTCCAAGCACGCCGCCGTCAGAAGGAGCGCGAGCATGCCGCCGAGCTGGTGGTCAGAAGCCTCACAGAGCTCAACCTCAATGACCCCGTGGTGCATATCGATCATGGCGTAGGACGCTACCAAGGCTTGGTCACCCTAGAAGTCAGTGGCGAGCCCTATGAATTCCTGAGCATCCATTACCGGAGCGACGCGAAACTCTACGTGCCAGTCAGCGATATCCATCTGATATCTAGATACTCCGGCGCAGACCCCGAGCTCGCACCTTGGCACCAACTCGGTGGAGATACCTGGCAAAAGGCCAAGAAAAAGGCTGCTGAGCAAATTCGGGATGTGGCTGCCGAACTGCTCGAGATCTACGCCAAACGCGAGGCTCAGACAGGCGACGCCTTTCCCTTACCAGACCAAGAATTCGAGCGGTTTGTTAGGGCCTTCGCTTTTGAAGAAACTCCCGACCAAGAGACCGCGATTGAAGATGTGATCAAGGATCTTTGCCGGGATCGCCCGATGGACCGTCTAATTTGTGGTGATGTGGGGTTTGGCAAAACTGAGGTCGCACTGCGTGCGGCCTTCCTTGCCGTCCAAGCAGGGCACCAGGTCGCGGTACTCGTCCCAACCACACTGCTCGCTGAGCAACACCATCAATCCTTCCAAGACCGGTTCGCCGGATGGCCCGTGGTCATCGAAAGTCTGTCTCGTTTTAAGACTAAAAAAGAGCAGACTGAGACGCTAGTGAGATTGCAGGATGGCAAGATCGACATCATCGTCGGCACCCACGCGCTGATCCAAGACACCGTGCGCTTCAAGGAGCTGGGGCTGTTGATCATCGATGAAGAGCATCGATTTGGGGTGCGCCAAAAGGAGAAGATTAAGCGCTTTCGGGCCAACGTCCATGTTCTGGCGCTCACTGCGACTCCGATTCCCAGGACGCTGAATCTCTCTATGTCGGGCATTCGTGATCTTTCTATTATCGCAACGCCGCCCGCGCGCCGTTTGGCCATCAAGACATTCGTTAGGCGCCACGATCATCAAGTTGTTCGTGAAGCCATCCAACGCGAGTTACTGCGCGGGGGGCAAGTGTATTACCTGCACAACGAGGTCAAAGATATTGAACGAGTGGCTGACGAAATTTCCGAAATGGTGCCCGCGGCACGGGTCAGCATTGCTCACGGTCAAATGCGCGAGCGTGAGCTTGAGCAAGTGATGTCGGATTTCTACCACCAACGAGCGAACATCTTGGTGTGCACGACCATTATCGAGACCGGAATCGATATTCCCAATGCAAACACCATCATCATGGACCGAGCCGACAAATTAGGCCTCGCCCAAGTGCACCAATT
>CAYZUV010000178.1:1188-4875 GCA_964481245.1 uncultured Pseudomonadales bacterium | reverse complement strand
TTCGCGCGGGCACTACGCAACACCATGAGCCGATCCCAATCGCAAAGCACCGAAGATGCAGACCTCGTAACCACTGAGAATCAATTTTATTTCGACAGCGAGTCGTGGCTGATCCCACAGACCGAATCCGAATACGCCAAGGGGATCGAATCGCTGCATCGGTATCTTCGCCGGCTAGGGGATGAACAGCGGCCGGACGCGCAATTTTATGCCCGCGCAGACAACTTGAGTATTTGGCTAGGTGAAGTGGAAACTCGGCTCGGCAGTCTGTCCCAGCGACTCAGCGCCAGCGTCGGCAAGCGCCAGCTCGATACATCCCTGGCTGGCGATGGGGCGGCGCGCCAATCAACCGAGACACGCACCGATCAAACCATCAAGACACCCTGGCTGGAGCTAGACGATGTGTTTTATGAAGCGCGGGGGTCAACTTTCGCGATCTTGCATCTTTTGCAAGCTGTGGACGCAGATTTTGCGGACGTCTTAGACAAAAAAAATGCACGGGTGAGTTTACGCCAGATCATTCGGGAGCTCGAACCCACCCAAGAGACGCTCTGGAGCCCCATGATCCTGAATGGCAGCGGCTTTGGCATGCTAGCAAACCACTCGCTGGTCATGGCATCCCACATCTCACGCGCGAATGCTGCGATGAGTGACTTACGACGGCTCTTAGAGCAGGGCTAACTGGCTGAAATTTCGGCACCTTTCCACACAAAGAGTTCCCTCAAAGCCCACAATTTTGTACCATTATCCGCTGCCCGGGGGGCGGGCAATTCCCAAACCAACCTCAATCGAGATTAGATATGATTTTAGATTCATTATTACCGCCACTCTTTGGCGTCGCGGGACTCGTTGTCGCGTTTGTGATCTACACCATCATGGTTCGCCAAGACGAGGGCGATGATAAGATCAAAAAAATTGCCGACGCAATCCACGAAGGCGCCATGGTGTTCATGAACACCGAATACCGGCTCCTGCTCCTTTTCGCTGCACCGCTTTGTGCGATTTTGTACTTCGCTTTGGGGGCAAACACGGCCATTTCCTTCGCCGTGGGTGCGTTAACTTCAGGGCTTGCTGGTTATCTCGGCATGTTTTCCGCTACGAAAGCAAACGTCAGAACAACGACCGCAGCTCAGACCCAAGGCCAAGCCGGCGCACTGACGATCGCCTTTTATGGTGGTTCGATCATGGGACTCTGCGTTGCGTCTCTAGGTCTTGTTGGTCTCGGCTTCCTCTACTGGCTCTTCGGAGGTGACCCTGAATCTGCACACGCCATTCATGGATTTGGTATGGGTGCGTCCAGTGTCGCTCTGTTTTCACGAGTTGGCGGTGGGATATACACTAAAAGTGCGGACGTTGGTGCCGACCTGGTGGGCAAAGTTGAAGCCGGCATTCCAGAGGATGACCCCAGAAACCCAGGCGTGATCGCCGATAATGTGGGCGATAACGTTGGCGACGTCGCTGGCATGGGCTCGGATATCTTCGAATCCTACTGTGGTTCGATGATCGCGACGATCGCGATTGCGTCGACCATGGTCATGTCTGATCCAAGCACCAACGCCTTGCTTGCTGGCGTCTCGGGCGCCCAAGCCCAGGCGAACTTAATGGCCTTCCCGCTCATTCTTGCGTCACTCGGCCTCGTCTGTTCCATTATCGGAATTCTCGTGGTCCGTATGCGCTCCAATGCAGCACCTGAACAAGCGCTTCGAAATGGCCATCAACTATCGGCCCTATTGCTGATGGGTGCCGCTTACTGGCTCACGGCTCAACTAGATCTGTCCATTAACGTTTTCTGGGCAATTGTAGCGGGTGCAGTCGGTGGCATGGCAGTTGGCCTCATTACTGAGTACTACACAGCAAGCAAACCGGTAGAGAGAATTGCAGAGTCCGGGAAAACTGGCACCGCCACCGTCATGATTACGGGTCTCGCGGTGGGCATGGAGTCTGTGGTGCTGCCCATTTTGTGTATCGCTGCCGTGATCTTCGTGTCCACATCGCTTGCAGGCCTGTATGGTGTGGGAATCGCTGCATGCGGGATGTTGGCCACCGTAGGGATGACCATGGCCCTTGACGCCTACGGACCGGTTGCCGACAACGCTGGGGGCATTGCCGAGATGGGAGGCCTGGGCGCCGATGTTAGAAAGATCACCGATGGTCTAGATGAAGTGGGCAATACCACGGCAGCCATCGGCAAAGGTTTTGCCATCGGCGCCGCCGCACTCGCTGCGCTCGCAATCATTGCGGCTTTTGTCGAAACGATGGTGCTTCATCAAGCGGACTTCTCTCTCCAATTAAACGATCCGATGGTTCTGGTCGGCATCTTTATTGGCGGTACGCTGCCCATGGGCATTGCCTCTATCACGATGACCGCCGTTGGCGATGCTGCTATGGAAATGATTGAAGAGATTAGGCGCCAATTCCGAGAAATCACGGGGTTGATGGAAGGCAATGCTGAGCCTGATCACGGCAAGTGCATCGAGATTGCAACCAATGCAGCGCTTAAGAAAATGATCCTACCCGGCATTATCGCTATTGCTGCACCGCCCGTCGTCGGCTTCGGTCTCGGCGCTGAAGCGCTGGGCGGCATGCTTGCAGGCGGGCTGTTAGGCTGCGTCCTTATGGCACTTATGATGGCCAATGCTGGCGGCGCCTGGGACAACGCGAAGAAATTTATTGAGCGCGGCAATTTTGGCGGGAAAGGATCTGAAGTCCACGCGGCTGCCGTTGTTGGGGATACCGTCGGAGATCCATTCAAGGACACTTCTGGACCGTCAATGAACATTCTCATCAACGTCATGGCCATTGTCAGCCTTGTGATCGCACCTCTGCTTTAAGCTCGGGTCGCATCTGGAAAAAGCGGGCTTAGCCCGCTTTTTTTATGCCTGAGATTATTCAAGAAACGCATAGCCCAACTCACCCCCACTGCCCTTTTTCGACGCGACCTACTTATTTCGGAACATCGCAGTTTGCGCGCAGTTTGGATATACACTAAACGACTAGATCCCCTATATCGTTTGGAGGACACATGCGATTCACATCCCCTACCCCCGACACCCTTAATTTTGAACAGCGCATCTTGTTCGATCGAATTGCCGAAACACGCGCCCGGCCGACGAACGAACCGCTACCCGGACCTTTTGGACCCTGGCTCAAGGTCCCTCACATCGGGACGCATCTTTGTGAACTTGGACATTCTCTGCGCTTCGAAAGTCTCTTCAAGGAGTCCGTGATGGAGATCGGCATCCTTGTCACTGCCCGCCATTGGCAATCCAACTTTGAGTGGTTCGCGCACGTGCCGATGGCCATTCGAGCAGGCGTTAGTCGAGCCCACGTCGATGCAATTTATCGAGGCGAGCGCCCCCTTTTTGATGACCTCAATGACCAGCTCGCTTTTGACACAGCAGAGGAGTTACTCACAACGCGATCGCTAAGTGATACCGCATTTGACCGCTTGCGGTCTGGACTCGGCGAGGAGGGCGCGGTGAACTTTGTTGCGCTCATTGGCTATTACATGGGGGTATCAGCGATGCTCAACGCCTTCGACATTCCCGTACCCGAGGGGATCACACCCCCTTTCCCTAGAACGGTCTACTAGGGATGCACAGGCTCAGGCGTGGATCCGTTTTAGTCAACTTAATAGAGCAGAAGACACTCACAGAAAAACACTAAACCCCGGCAAACACCGGCAAA
>CAYZUV010000178.1:0-1088 GCA_964481245.1 uncultured Pseudomonadales bacterium | reverse complement strand
ACCGGCAAATACCGGCAAATACCGGCAAATACCGGCAAACCACAGCGTAGCATCAAGCCCGATG
The DNA here is from genome assembly GCA_964481245.1 of uncultured Pseudomonadales bacterium. Taxonomy (GTDB): domain Bacteria; phylum Pseudomonadota; class Gammaproteobacteria; order Pseudomonadales; family Azotimanducaceae; genus UBA9926. Next base: position 1,024 of record CAYZUV010000178.1, on the reverse strand, counting down.
CGGGCCGAGGTTAAGTCGTTCTGGGCGAGCGCCCCCGAGAGCCAGGGACTGAGATTTGATCGCTCAAGACAAAGGAGTCATCACCTCACGCAAACGATGCATCCGACTCAAGCATCAAGACAATCAGCCGTGACCTTGGGCGTGATCTCGTCATGAATGTTCGCCTCAAAGATTTTCTGCTCATGGATAATGAAGCTAAAGGTTTGATTCCACCCATGCTGCACGTCGAATGGCTCGTGATCTAAGGACCGAGTCAGAAGCCAGCGCTCGCTAATTTCTTTGGGACCAAGACGCGTTTTAACGTTGCATATTGGGGCAAACCGCTCTTGTAGGCGGGATAGTCTTCACCGTGAATCAAAGGCTCGAGATAGGTCTTCGCCGCTTGGGTAATACCAAAACCATCTTTCGAAATAAAACGCCGAGGCATTTTCCGTTCGACATTCGCCACTTTGTGAAGGGGAACAAGTGACGTCTTCCATCGATAAGGTGCGTTGGACAATCTTTCGATCGCCACCATCATGGCATTGTGACCTGCGATTGCGCTTTCAACAGCGCTAGCACCCACGGCATAGGCCTGTTCCACATCGGTTTTAGACGCAATGTGCCTTGCTGCCCGTTGAAGATAATCTGCGAGTGCCCAGTGACACTTCAACCCCAATTCCCTTTTTATAAGATCAACCAGAAACGGGGCGACACCGCCAAGCTGTGCATGTCCAAAGGCATCGGACATGCCGCTTTCGGCCAAAAAACAACCTTCGGCCGTCTGCGCGCCTTCAGAGGCAACCACCACACAGTAGCCTTCTTTGGCGATCACCGATTTCACTTTATTAACGAAAACAATCGGATCGAACGCGATTTCAGGAAACACGATGACATGAGGCGGGTCTGAGGGCTTGTTCTTGATTAAGCCTCCTGCTGCGGCAATCCAACCTGCGTGTCGGCCCATCACTTCAAGAACGAACACTTTCGTCGAGGTTTCTGCCATCGAGCGCACATCCAGCGCGGCTTCCAAGGTTGATATCGC
>CAYZUV010000177.1:0-4904 GCA_964481245.1 uncultured Pseudomonadales bacterium | reverse complement strand
TGCTCGCCGAGTTGGAACGCGATGGACCCGTTAACAACCACGGTATGAATGCCGGACGCCAGCTTTTGCGGTTCATCGTAGGTCGCCTCATCACGAATCTCATTGGGGTCAAAAAGGACCAGGTCAGCAAAGTGTCCTTCCCTGATTTGCCCGCGATCGACTAAACCGAAGGTCGCTGCAGACAGTGAAGTCATGCGTCGAATGGCCTCTTGGAGACTCAAAATTCCTTGCTCACGCACATACCGAGACAAGATCCGGGGAAAGGTTCCGTAAAGTCGCGGATGAGGTTTGCCCTTAAGGTTGGGGATGCCATCGGAGCCGACCATCATGTCCCGCCAACGGAGATTCGTTTGGATATCCTTTTCATCAATGAGGAACTGAATACAGAGGGTTTGATCCCCGCGAGGCGCCGTGAGAATGGTGTGTACCAGTTCAGCTAAGTCTCTGCCCTCCTCTGCTGCGATGTCCACGAGCATTCGTCCTTCGTAGTCTCGAAACGCGGGGCAGCTTGCGAGGCGAATCACCCGCGCCAAGTCTTGGTTGATGTTCTGCAAGTTAAAATACTCAATCATCCGTCCACTACCCGCGGTATAAGGATAGACATCAAGCGAAACGCGTTGGCCGCAAGCAAGCGCGGCTTCGATGCGTTGCAACGACTCAGTGACCTTGCCCCAATTTGGTTCGCCCGCGGCTTTATGATGCGAAATATGGGTATGAACGCCCGCGGTCGCGCCGATGCGCAAAGCCTCATCCACGGCCTCCAGCAATCGATCGCCCTCATTCCTCATGTGGGTTGTGTAGAGTCCTTGAGTGACTTTTGCCTCTTCCGCTAAGGCGGCTACTTCTTCGGTGTCACTGTAGCGTCCCGGTTTGTAGATCAAACCGCTGGAAAATCCGCAGGCGCCTTGCTCCATCGCTCTTCGCACGTGAGCACGCATCTCAGCGAGTTGAGAAGACGTGGGTGCGCTCTGTGCCTCACCCATCACGAGTGATCGAACCGTGTTGTGGCCAACAAGCATCATGTTGTTGATCGCGGGCGCTTTGGCGAGCACGGCGTTGAAGTAACCCTCAAGATCAGTGAAATCCCCTTGAAGGCCTGCAAGAATCCCGCCGCTGGCTCGTCGCCAATCGGTATTGGGTGCCGCAGGAATGGCGCTGAAGCCGCAATTGCCGTTGACCACGGTGGTCACGCCTTGCGAGAGTTTGAACGTCATATCCGGATGGCGCAGATAGGCGCCGTCATCATGCCCGTGGGTATCGATGAATCCAGGCGCCAATGCGAGCCCCTCAGCATTCATTTCATGCTTTCCGGCTGGCACTGCGCCAAGATGCGAGATCCGATCCTCTGTTATGCCGATGTCCATGATCTGCGGATCGGCACCGGTGCCGTCAAAGACCGCAGCGGACCGAAAGACTAAATCGGGATGCATAAGCGCCTCACGTCAAACCAAATTGAGAAGGGTGATCCTGGATATCTTGCGCCAGTTTCTCACCCATCATGATGCAGGTGAGATTGGTATTGGCGCGAGGAACGGCGGGCATGATCGAGGCATCAGCGACCATGACCTGCTCCATACGATGCAGTTGACCGTGTTCGTTGACCACGCTCAAGGGGTCCGAAGCGGGCCCCATTTTGGCTGTGCCACAGGGATGGTAACCACTGCCGGTAAACCGCATCACCAATTGCTCGATCGTTTCTTTATCGTGGCCTCTCGCTGGGTCTGGAAAGATCACACTGTCAATCATGTCGCCGAGTAAGGGCGCCCTAGCGAATTCAAGTGCATCCAGAAAGCCTTGAGCCAGCGCTGAACGGTCTTTGGCATCCTCACAAAAATGTTGATGGATTGCGGGCAGATCAGTCGGCTTGGCGCCAGTAAGCCGCAGCTCGCCTCGACCCTGTTGATACTCGAGGCACGCGGCTAAACCAATTCTTGCAGGGCCGTCTGCACGCCCGACATGGCTCAGGAGTTCGATTTGCATATTGTTGCGTTCGGCAGCGCCCTCGGTGGTGTAGCGCAAGATGGTTTGAATCAGTGGTTGGTCGTGATCAAGATGAATCCCCTCCTTGAGCTGGCAAACAACTGAAAGCGCGGGGTGATCACTGAGATTGGCGCCAACGCCGGGCTCGTCAGATATAACCGGTAGCCCGAAGTGTTCCAACTGCGCGCGCGGGCCGATCCCAGAACGCATGAGCAAGGTGGGTGAGAGCAGTGCCCCAGCAGAGCAGATCACGAGCTTGCCACGGATGGTCCTTGGCCCATCGGGTGATTCAATCTCAACGCCTTCGCAGCGACGGCCATGAAATAGCAGTCGATGGACCAGCGTATTCGGCCATATCGTTAAATTGGGGCGGAATCTGGCAGGTGCAATGTAACCGATCGCACAGCTGACACGCAGGCGACCAATTTTATTCATCGGTTGAGGGGATGCGCCCCACTCCCTTGGATGATTGGCGTCTGGGCATAAGGGGTAACCCAGCGCGGTTGCATCGTTCAAAAAGGCCTGATGATGGTGCAATAAGCTTCGATCATCGTATCGGGCAATGGTGATAGGTCCAGCGTCGCCATGATATGGCTGGTTACCGAAGTCGAGATCACGCTCCAAACGGTTGAAGTAGGGAAGGATCTTATCCCAGGCCCAAGAAGGACCCGCGGTCTCGGCCCAAGTGTCGTAATCCTCTGGAACGCCGCGCAGGGCAATGGTGGTATTCACGGCGCTTGAGCCACCGACCACTCGGCCTCTTGGAAAGGCAATGGATTGGGTTTCTGTTGGCGAGTAAGTGAGCCCCCAATCGTGATCCTTTAGCGCGTTTCGATGAGAATTAACGAGCTCAAAGGGAAGTGCGCCTGCGGTCTCGTAATCAGGACCCGCCTCAATCAGGAGTACCCGTCGGTCCGCTCGCTCGCTCAACCGATTGGCAAGTACTGAGCCAGTGCTGCCTGCACCCACAATGATGACGTCAAAGTCCATAGTCGTTACCGAATCGCTACCGGTCGACTATAGCTAAAAAAAACGCCTCCGAGGGAGGCGTTTAAGGTGACGACTGACAAAGTCGATCAAGAGGTGCTGCACCTCAGAGCGCCGCCCAATTTGGACGGGCGCGCTGAAATCAGAACTGGTTCATCGTGTTCTCTTTACCACCAGCTAGGAGCGCATTCTCACCAGAGAAGTATTCCTTGTGATCGTCGCCGATGTTTGAGCCAGCGAGGTCTTGGTGTTTCACGGACGCCATGTCGCGTCGGATCTCTTGCCGCTGGACGTCTCGCACGTAAGCGAGCATGCCAAGGTCTCCGAAGTAGCCCTGAGACAACACATCGGTGCCCAGTGCGGTTTCGTGATAAGTCGGCAAGGTGATTAAGTGGTGGAAGATGCCCGCCTCGCGCGAAGCATCACGCTGGAATTGCTGAACCAGTCGATCGGCTTCTTCAGCCAGCGGGGTGGCATCAATGGCCTGCTCCATTAAACCCTTGGGTGACGTCGTGGGGTCTGGGTAGGCGCTGACATCTTTACCTTCTGCCTGCCATTCAGCGAAAACTTGCTGACGGAACGCGAGTGTCCAGTTGAAAGAGGGTGAATTGTTGTAAACCAGCTTCGCGTCGGGGACGTGCTTGCGGATTTCATTGACCATGCCTGCGATCTGCGCGACGTTGGGTTTCTCTGTTTCGATCCAAAGAAGATCAGCGCCGTGCTTCAAGCTGGTGACGCAATCGAGCACCACACGATCAAAGCCCGTGTCATTGCGGAACGCGTACAGGCCGTTGTCGAGTCGTAACGGCTTCACCAATTTGCCTTGTTGATGAATGATGATGTCATTCTCAGCAAGTTCTGAGAGATCATTAACCGGAGCTGCTTCCAAAAAGGCGTTGTACTGGCTCGCGAGATCGCCCGGTTCCTTAGAAACAGGGATCTTTTGGGTGAGGCTTGCGCCCAAGGAATCCGTGCGCGCAACGATAATGCCGTTTGGAATACCGAGTTCCAAGAAGGCATAGCGCACCGCGTTGATCTTGGCGAGGAAGTCCTCATGCGGGACTGTCACTTTCCCGTCTTGGTGCCCGCACTGCTTCGCGTCAGAGACCTGATTTTCGATCTGGATGGCGCAGGCACCGGCCTCGATCATTTTTTTGGCGAGGAGATAGGTGGCTTCTTCGTTGCCAAAACCCGCATCGATGTCTGCAATGATGGGCACCACATGCGTCTCGAACTGATCAATACGTTCGAGAATCTCGTCGGTCGGCTTGCCCGCTTGTCTTGCTTCGTCCAGCTCGATGAAAATGTGGCGGAGCTCGCGTGCATCAGCTTGTTTGAGGAAGGTATAGATCTCTTGGATGAGATCAGGGACGGTGGTCTTTTCATGCATGCTCTGATCAGGCAGTGGCCCAAACTTCGACCGCAGGGCCGCGACCATCCACCCACTGAGATAGATATAGCTCTTGTCCATGGTGCCGCGGTGCTTCTTCACCGACATGGCGAGTTGCTGAGCCGTGAAGCCGTGCCAGCAGCCCAGTGATTGCGTGTAGCGAGCCGGATCCAGGTCGTAATCAGCCATATCGCGACGCATGACATCAGCGGTGTATCGAGCAATATCGAGCCCAGTCGTGAAACGATTCTGAAGCTGCATGCGCACGGCGTACTCCGCGCTGATGCCTTTCCAGGTGTCTGCGTTTTTCCCGATCGTGGTTTCCATATCGGCAATTTGATCCAGATAGGCAGAGCGAGGTTCTGCTTTCAAAGCCTGAGCTGCGTTGGTTGGCGTCATGACAAAAAATCCTGCTCGTTAATGAGGGGTGCGACTGTAGCAACGGCCAACGCTTTATTAAAAAGAAACGATGGACACTAATATATTCTTAATTCTCATGAATGGGCGCCATGCGTCATCGTAGGCGCCCCAAGCCCCAAGCCCCAAG
>CAYZUV010000176.1:0-4950 GCA_964481245.1 uncultured Pseudomonadales bacterium | reverse complement strand
GTGCGCTGGTCCTGTGTACCTCTTGGCGACAACTGGACGCTGTGGTCGAGGCTCTACCCGAGGAACTGCGGGCGCAATGCTTGATTCAGGGTGAGCACACCAAGAGTGAAATGCTAAAGACGCATCGACAGGCGATTGATCAGGGTCATGCGAGCTATATTCTGGGATTGTCGTCTTTCGCTGAGGGCATAGACCTGCCTGGGCTTTATTGCGAGCACGTTATTTTGTGTAAATTGCCCTTTGCCGTTCCCGATGATCCCATGGGTGCAACTTTAGGGGAATGGTTCGAGGCGCAGGGGTTGGATGCCTTTATGGAATACACGTTGCCGATGGCTGCAGTGCGGCTCGCCCAAGCGGCGGGTCGATTGATTCGATCAGAGAACGATCAAGGAATGCTGACCATCTTAGATAATCGCTTAAAGACAAAGCGCTACGGCCGAACCTTGATTCGTGCTATGCCGCCTTTCAAATTGGTTGAAGTCTGAGGAACTGCCATGACCGAAAATGAGTTAGCGCCAAGCCTTCTCCGCGCTGATTGGCCCTCGGTGATCGAATCTCGCTTGGCTTCCGCTGGCATTGAGGATCATCAGTATGTTGAAGTAGTCATCAAACTTTTCGAGTCGGTGCAGCGCGGCGCTCGATCCGTTGGCGTTGCTGGAAGCCAGGGGAGCGGTAAATCAACCTTAGCCCGCGTCCTCCAAACGCTTTCAGAACCGCTTCTGGGCATGAGATCGGTGGTGTTGAGTTTGGATGACTTCTATCTCACTCGCTCAGACCGATGGTTGCTTGCCTCAGTTCACCCCCTTCTGAAAACAAGAGGCGTGCCAGGGACTCATGAGGTCGATGGCCTTTTGGCGGCCTTAAGCGCTTTGCTCGAGGGTGCTGTCGCTGAGATTCCCCTGTTCGACAAGGGCGAGGATGATAGAAAGTCTCCGGGTCGACTGGTCGGACCCTGCGATTTTGTGATCGTCGAAGGTTGGTGTCTTGGCGCCGAGCCAGAGGCCCAGGGCCGCCTCATCAAAGCCATCAATCCATTGGAAGCTACTGAGGACCGCGATGGCATTTGGCGACAGTATGTGAATGCCGCCCTGGCGGGGGATGCATACCGACGGCTGACTGAGCTCGACTTCTTGTTGTACTTAAAGCCTGGATCCTTCGACCATGTGCTTGGTTGGCGAGAGGCGCAAGAGCAGCGATTTAATCATGGCCAATTGCAAATGAATCGCGCTGAGCTTGAGCGATTCATTGCCCACTATGAACGTTTGACCCGTTGGATGATGGTCGATGTGCCTCATCGCGCGCAGCTCACGGTGACCCTGGATCGAAATCATTGTATCGAGCGCGTTGACGAGAAGCCGCGGGAGCGCGCCAGCAATGTCTCAAGAGAAAGCCAGTAAGCGTATCAACTTTCAATTGATTAGCTCACGCTTCCATGGCGAGAGCCGTGGGGTAACGGGTGGTGGTGCCCGGTATTACGCCGGATTCACACAGACTTTCTGATTCAGTCCTGATTCAGTTTTCGATCGATAAAGTGTCTTCATGGTTCAAAGGCATTGAGGAGATCGTTCCATGAAAAAATTAATCAGCTGCTTGCTCATCTTAACTGCGTTGCCAGCGGCCGCGAGACAAGTCGATTATGTCGAAGCGGATGTGCTCTCTGTTGTGCCAATCATGCAAGATGTTCGTGTGGTCACCCCCGAGCGTAATTGCTGGCAGGAGCGGCGCTACGGCGGTTATCGTGACGATCACGGAGACCACGGCGTTGGGCTGGTGGTGGGCGGCGTTATAGGTGGCGCTTTGGGTCATGGGTTGGGACACAAAAAACGAAATAAGCAAGTAGGCGCGGTTGTGGGTTCGATTCTGGGTGCGACCTTAGGCAATGCGATCTCGGATGATCGAAGACGCCGTCATTCCAGTGAATGGGTTGAGCGCTGCGAGGTGGTCGAAACGCGCCGAGAGGAAACCCGGATTGTTGGCTACGATGTGGAGTACGAGTATGCTGGTGCTATCCATCGGACGCGCCTGGATAGAGATCCTGGTTCAACACTTCGACTGCGCGTTGAACTGCAACCCGTGGGCTAGCGATCGCAGGACTCGCGCTTTGTGTGGCTCATGCGTGCGGTGTGCCCAGTCTAGATGGACGTATCGCGCCGCTAGAGTGGCGTCGAGCTCGTATCGATGGCGCGGTAGAACAGCAAGAGAAATTCAAAGCAGCAAGGGCGCAAGAGAATGAAGCTTCGAGTTAAAGCGAGCCAACTCCTAATCATGGGGTTTTTAGCATGCCAGCTCGCAGCCCAGGCGCAGCCTCTGTTGCAACCTAGCGCGCATCGACTATTCCAGGATCAGCCCGAAAAAGGGAGTGCCTCTTACCCACGTTCAAATGAGACCGAGCGAGCTGCGCGTTTCATGGGTAGCGCCGTCCCCTCAGCGGTCCGCATTGATAACCAGACAGCGATTCAGATGGTGAAATCGAAGTTGAATGACCATCGGATTTTGAATGCGCGTCTGCGATCCGCTGGGGGTGTCGCCCAGTATCAAATCAAGGTGCTTTCTCCTGAAGGTGTGGTTTCAATGATCTATGTCGATGCCTCAACTGGGCGGATATCGGATTAGTCCATGGCAGATCGTGTCTTACTGCTTGAAGACGACGAAACGCTCAGAGGTCAATTGCTTACTTTGTTGAGCGGTCGAGGCTACATCGTCGACGGTTACGCTGATGGCGCCAGCGGGCTGGATCGCGCCTTAGAGGGACACTTCGATATCGGTGTGATTGACCTGGGATTGCCGAAAAAACCAGGGCTGGAGGTGGTCAAGGCACTACGTGCTGCGGGTATTGATGTCCCACTGCTGATTCTGACCGCCAGGACGGATTGGAGCGATAAGGTGGCAGGTCTTGACGCGGGCGCCGACGATTATTTGGCTAAACCGTTTCACCTCGAAGAACTCATCGCCAGAGTAAACGCGTTGTTGAGGCGCGCTCGAGGCGAAGTGCGATCGTCCCTGTCGCTGGGTTCGCTTGAAATCAACGTGCGTGAACAAATCGCCTACCTTGAAGGCCAGGCCATGCCTTTAACAACCTACGAATATAAGTTGCTCCACTTCCTGATGATGAACGCAGGGCAAACGTTGTCAAAGTCCGATCTCGCTGATTACCTCTACGATCTAGATGGCGATCGGGACAGCAATGTGATCGAGGTCCTGATGGGCCGTTTGCGAAAGAAGCTTGCTAGAGCCTCCAGAGCCCCGCGGGTTGAGACCTTGCGAGGGCGTGGCTATCGGCTACGTCCAAGCGAGGAGTGAGCAATCGTTTGCGGTTTGTCTCACTACGGTCACGACTCGTTGGCGCGGCGCTGCTTGGGCTTTCGCTCGCAATGGCCCTCGTTGGGATTGCGCTTGAAAGTGCGCATTCAACGAGCATCGATACCGCTAGAATTGAGCGGCAGATCGCAGAACTGTACGGATTGATCGCCGAGGCTGACGTCTTTGAAGGCCGCTTATCGTTGCCCTTAGAACTGCCCGACCCAGCGTTCAACCGATTGGGTGGCCACCGATTCGCAGGTGTCTTTGATGATGTCGGTCGACTGGTTTGGGCGAGCACGTCTCTGACTTTGCTGGATGATAGGTGGCAGGCTGATCTTCGTCGTCTGCCTGCTACTGTTCGTGGTAAAGCGTCTGCAATCGCGCTAGATCTTGAAGCGGCAGAGTTGTTGGGCCAACGGATGACGATCCGGTGGCAGACCGATGATTTGCAAGGGGATTACACCTTCTTCGTCCTTGAGTCAGCGGAAGTCGTCTTAGCTGAGGTTCGTGCATTTCGGCAACGATTGTGGCTTTGGTTAAGCGCTGCGGTTGGGTTGGTGTTGGTGATGCAACTGTTGATCTTGAAGTGGGGATTAGCCCCTCTTGCAAGGTTTACTCGAGACCTTGAGCGGATGCGAGCCGGCACCCTGGCTCAATTGCCTGAAGGGGAAGTTCGAGAGCTGAAGCCACTGGCGGGCTTATTGAATCAACTGGTCACGCGGGAGCGAGCCCAAAGTGAGCGTTATCGGCAATCCCTCGCTGATTTGGCCCACAGTTTAAAGACACCGGTCACGATTCTTCGCAATGAATGGACGAGACGTTTTTGCGTCGGAGAGACTCAAGGTCCGGCGTCGGACCTTGAAGATGCAACGCTCAGCCAATTAGACGAAATAGAGCAGAGGATTAGCTATCAGCTAGAGCGCGCGGTGCTGCAGAGCTCTCCGCTGGTCCAGGTGCCGATTGCAGTGGAGCCTATCGTCCAGGGCTTAATTCGGGCGATGAACAAAATGTTCCATGAGAGAACGGTGGTCTGGGACACTGATCTCAGCCAAAACTTGATCCGAGTTGACCCTCGAGATTTGAACGAAATTCTGGGGAATTTGGCTGAGAATGCCGTGAAGTATGGCGCGCAGACGATTCGCATCAGTCTGGGTCGGGAGGGCGATGATGCGGTGTTGGAGGTCCAGGATGACGGCCCAGGCATTCCGCTTGAGCGGCGAGCTGAGGTGATGCAACGAGGGCAAAGGGCCGATACGAAAGCCCAAGGTTATGGGATCGGCCTCGATATCGTACGGCAGATCGCAGAGCGATATGGCGCTGAGGTCCAATACAGGACCTCAGAACGTTTGGGCGGCGCCTCTTTCAGTATCCGTTTTGAGGGTTTAGCTCAAATCCCGTTGTGAGTCCCATCACAAAACGGTGCCTTGGCTGTTTTCTTGCAACCACAGAAATACAGGGTTTTCGAACTCTCTGCAGTATGCTTCATGGGCAGTAGTTCCGTCCCTTGATGTGAGCCATCACAAAAGGGTTGGTTTGCGCTGCGTCCGCAAGCACACCAGAAGTAAGTTTTTCCTGCTTCGACGTCAACGGCATAGGGTGCTTTTTGTGCGATGACTACGTCACTCATGGGGTTTTCTCCTCTTAGCGTGA
>CAYZUV010000175.1:0-4961 GCA_964481245.1 uncultured Pseudomonadales bacterium | reverse complement strand
TTGCACCACCCACACGACTCAGCTCATTGAGCCGAGCTATATCGGAAAGAATCGCGTGGAACCGCTCCCCTCCCCAACAGGCGGCGCGATTTATACCATAAAAACCCCCATTTCTCTATGTCAGTCTCCTATAACCAAACAGGGTTGCTATACTCTGTATTCCTTTCATTGAGTCATTTCCCCTTGGTCAATATCAAGACATCAGAAGAGCTCGACAAGATGCGTGAGGTTGGCTCACTCGCCGCCCAGCAACTCGAAATGATCGAGAGCTATATTCAGCCCGGCGTAAGCACCGGTGAGCTTGACCGCATTTGCCATGACTACACGATCAATATTCAAAAGGCGGTACCTGCGCCGCTGAATTACCGAGGCTTTCCCAAGTCGATCTGTACCTCAGTCAACCATGTGGTGTGCCACGGTATCCCTTCAGATGACAAGATCCTGAAAGACGGCGATATCATCAATGTCGATGTGACGTTGATTAAAGACGGGTTCCACGGCGATACCAGCAAGACTTTTATTGTTGGCAAACCCAGTGTTCGAGCCAAACGATTAGTTGAAGTCTGCCAAGAAAGTCTTTATCGCGGGATTCAAGCAGTGAAACCTGGCGCCCGTTTAGGCGATATCGGGTTTGCCATTCAAGCCTTTGCCGAGAAGCAGCGATTTTCAGTCGTTAGAGAATATTGTGGGCACGGCATTGGTCGGACCTTCCATGACGAGCCTCAAGTCCTTCATTATGGTCGGCCGAACACGGGGCTAGAGTTGAAAGCAGGCATGACGTTCACCATCGAGCCCATGCTCAATGCCGGTCGGGCAGCAGTGAAGCTTCTACCCGATCAATGGACGGTCGTGACCAAAGATCATCAACTCACCGCCCAATGGGAACACACCATTGCCGTCACTGAGACGGGTTACGAAATATTGACGCTGCGCAGCGATGACACCATCAGCCGTTGCGGTTGATACCGATGACTGGCTGGATCGCGCAGCCATTCTGGAGGCGAAGAACCCGATCGCTTTATTAAAAAGTGCGATCGCTCGCCACAAGAATGCTATCGAGGAGGCGCTTCGCGAGGGCGCGTCCATCGAAGGCATGCTTGCGCGGCAGTGCTGTTTCACTGACACCCTCATCAACCTTTGTTGGTCGCGCTTTAGCTGGGATGAAAATCTCAGCAGCTGGCGGAAGACCAGGATCGCACTGGTGGCTGTCGGGGGTTACGGTCGACGTGAACTCATGCCCCATTCCGATATTGATCTGTTGATCCTCTCGGAACGGGACAATCTGCAGAAGCACGCGGCGAATATTCAATCATTCACCACCCTACTCTGGGACATCGGCCTTGAGGTCGGCCACAGCGTCAGAAGCCTAGGCGATGCGTTCAATCAGGCGAAGAATGACGTCACCATCATGACTTCGATGCTGGACGCTCGGATACTTTGCGGATCACCTGTCCTGCTGGATCGTCTCGAAAAACGACTCGAGCGAAAAAAATGCTGGCGAGTCAGTGACTTTTATAAGGCCAAACTCGAGGAACAAAACGAGCGGCACGCCAAATCCAACCACACGGAATACAGTCTCGAACCCAACGTCAAAACCTCTCCAGGGGCGTTGAGAGATATCCATACCCTACTCTGGATCGCAAAACTGGCGCTCAAAACAGATCACTTGGAAACCTTGGTTCAGCTTGGGTTCTTCGAGCCTCGCGAGGCCGAGGAGCTAGAGGAAGCGCGTGCCTTCTTTTGGAGAATTCGATTCGCGTTGCATTTAACGCGTGGGCGGGACGAAAACAGACTCCTCTTTGATCATCAGAGGCAGCTCGCGGACCTTCTCGGTTATGAAGATCGAGAGCAACTTGCCGTTGAACAATTCATGCAAGACTACTATCGGTTCGCGTTGTCAGTGAGCAGCATCAACGAAGTTTCTCTCCAGGCTTTTGAAGAACGGGTCCTAACACCTCAGTTAAACCGGCGCACACACATTACAGAGATCAATGAGCGATTCCAGGCGATCGATCAGAAGCTAGCCGCTAAACAGCCTGATTTGTTCCATCACCATCCTGAGGCCTTGCTTGAAATGTTCGTCATTTTGGGCGAATCGGCAACACTGAAAGGCATTCGCAGTGAAACCAGCCGCTTGGCAAAGTCTCAAGCGCCAAAAATCAACGAGAGCTTCCGCAACCGCCAAGCGTCCACCGAGTTATTCATTCGGCTACTGGGGGTAGAACATCATCTCTTCTCTCAATTACGCCGGATGAATCGTCTTGGCATCTTGGGCGCCTACCTGCCCGAATTTGAGCGTGTCGTGGGTCAGATGCAATTTGATCTCTTTCATATTTACACCGTGGATGCGCACACGCTCCAGGTGGTGAGAAACATGCGCAGGTTCCGTTACAAGAATCAGGAACAGCAATTCCCCATCGCTGCCCACATCCACCAGCGACTACCGAAAGTTGAACTACTCTACATCGCTGGCTTCTTCCACGATTTAGCCAAGGGCTTGGGCGGTGATCACTCGACCAAAGGTATCCAAATCGCGCGCAATTTTTGCGAGCGTCATCGTTTGGGCCAGTGGGAAACGAATCTCGTTTGCTGGCTGGTCGAACACCACCTGATCATGTCAACCACCGCACAGCGCAAAGACATATTTGATCCAGATGTGGTTAGAGAATTCGCCAGCCTGGTTGGTGACCAAGTTCGGCTCGATTATCTCTACGCTCTCACAGTTGCGGATATCAACGCGACCAATCCAACGCTCTGGAATAGTTGGAAAGCCTCACTTATGAGCCAACTTTACCTCGAGACAAAAAGAGTCCTGCGACTCGGTCTCGACCAAATGATTGATCGCGAGGATTACCTTAAACAGCTTAAAAGCAGCGTGATCGATAAGTTAAAGGAACGTTACATCGAGTCAGACCAGGTTGAACTGCTTTGGCAGGGGCTTGGCGAAGATTACTTCTTGCGCGAGTCCGCTTCGAACATGATTTGGCATGCGGAGTCGATGAACACCCATAACCTCGATGAGGGGCCGCTCATTTTGATTGGCGAAGACACCTCGCGATTGAACCGGGATGAAGGGGCGACGCATATTTTTATTCATGCCCGGCCTGATCAGGCGTCATTTCTGCAAATCGTAACGGCACTCGAACAAATGGACCTGAATGTCGTCGACGCTCGCATTCCTTCAAATGCCAAGGGCAGACGCGATTACATTTTTGATGTGCTCGAAATGAACCCGCTGTCAGCGACCGGTGTGCCCAGTAGAAATGACGAAATTCGACGGGCGCTGGAGCGCGCGCTCGCTGGTCAAACATCTGCCGCTACCGCCAGACGACGAACACCTCGGATGCTGAAGCAATTCGCCATCAAAACCCAAATCACCATCCACAACAAACCCGATCAACACTACACAGACCTTGAAGTGGTCACGGCCGACCGACCGGGACTACTCGCAAAATTGGCCCAAGTATTCGAAGCGGAGCAAATCGAGCTTCTCGCCTCAAAAATCACCACCCTGGGTGAGCGAGTCGAAGATATCTTTCAAATTTGCTCAATCAATGGGCGACCGATTGTGGAGGAAGAGCGCATCCAAGCGCTAACCTCGAAAATCAAAGACACCTTGGACGCTCACATTGCAGAGGCATCGCATTGAACCCAAATCTAGAGAAACTCCACGCTTACCCCTTTGCGAGACTGGGTGGTTTACTCTCAGATATTAAGCCCGAGCAGCCGCCGCTGTCGCTCGCGCTCGGCGAACCCCAGCACCGGGCACCCGACTTCTTGGTTCGAGCCATGCAAGAGGAACCAACACTAAGAGAGGGGTTTGGTCGATACCCGGCAACCGAAGGTACCATAGGGCTGCGCAACGCGATCTCGACCTTTATTGCACAACGTTTTACCCCAGCTCACTGTGATCCGGAACATCATATCTTGCCCGTCAATGGGACACGCGAGGCACTTTTTAGTGTTGCTCAAGCGTTAGCTGATCCCAGCGAGCGCCCCCTCGCGATCATTCCGAATCCCTTTTATCAAATCTATGAGGGCGCAGCGCTGCTGGCAGGCTTAGACGTCCTCTATCTCAATGAGTCGTCCAACAACCAATGGAAAGCCGCACCTCAGGAAATAGACGCTCAGACCCTGAAACACGTCGGTTTCATCTATCTTTGCAACCCTGGCAACCCTCACGGACGGGTCCTAGGTGAGCAAGACCTAAGGGCGTGGATCGATCTTTCCCAGACTCATCGAATCCCGATCATCTGCGATGAATGCTACTCAGAAATCTACGAGCATGAAACTGACCCACCCCCAGGGCTCCTGACTGTCGCTGCGCAACTGGGTTTAACCGATTTTAGTTTGTGCCTCGTCTTTAACAGCCTTTCTAAACGTTCGAATCTGCCCGGATTACGATCGGGATTTGTCGCGGGCGACCCGGAACTGATTGAAGCGTTCAGGCTTTACCGAACCTATCATGGCAGCGCCATGGCGTTGCATACCCAATCGATAAGCACCTTAGCTTGGCAAGACGAAGGCCATGTCATAGAAAACCGGGCGTTGTATCGCAAGAAATTCGAAACTTTCTTATCCACCGTGGAAACGGTGTGGCCCATGCAACGACCGCCAGCGAGCTTCTTCCTATTCCCTGAGATACCGGTTATCCGTGGGCTCAAGCACCAAGATGACGAAGCATTCACGCGATGGCTATTTAAGCATGCGGGGATCAGGGTCCTGCCGGGAAGCTATTTGTCCCGGGACGCCGAAGGCGTTAACCCGGGTGCAGGTCACGTTCGTATCGCGCTCGTTGAAGCGGAAGCACAAGTTGAGATCGCCGCACGGCGTATCGTTCAAGCGATCGCCGAGTTCAGCTGAATCTTCTCGCCAAAGTGTTTAAACTGGCGCGCTTCAAACGAGGGACAGGCAATGTTTAGTCTTGGAATTGGGCTCGCAAGTAAAAATCTAAAGGGCGA
>CAYZUV010000174.1:0-4997 GCA_964481245.1 uncultured Pseudomonadales bacterium | reverse complement strand
ATGGAATCTAAAGCAGCCAAGCCAGAACTCAAGGCCATTCCGGCGCATGTCGGCGAAATCAAGCTACAACCTACTTCTTTGGACATCTGGGAAAACAAATACTGCCTAAAGAGCAAGCAAGGCGAGATGATTGATCAGAACATCGATCAGACCTATCAGCGCGTGGCGCGCGCACTTGTCGAAGTAGAAGAAAAGGATAAGCAATCGATTTGGTTTGAAAAATTTTTGTGGGCATTGCGGCAGGGGGTGATTCCAGCGGGTCGTATCACCTCCAACGCAGGCGCACACGAGCACAAGCCTGCCACCAGCACCATCAACTGCACGGTGTCAGGGATCATAGACGATTCCATGGAGGACATCCTCCAGAAGAACCTTGAAGCGGGTCTCACTTTGAAGGCTGGTTGCGGCATTGGCTACGAGTTCTCAACACTCCGGCCCAAAGGCGCCTACGTGTCTGGCGCGGGTGCTTACACCTCTGGCCCACTGTCTTTCATGGATATCTATGACAAGACTTGTTTCACCGTATCCTCTGCAGGCGGTCGCCGTGGCGCGCAAATGGCCACCTTTGAGGTGGGTCACCCTGATGTCATGGACTTCATCCGTGCGAAGCGCGAAGACGGGCGACTGCGTCAATTCAATTTGTCGCTGCTCATCACGAAAGAGTTTATGGAAGCAGTCAAAGCGGATGAGGATTGGCCCCTCTCGTTCCCCATTAGCCTCAAGGAACACGAGTCAGACAACATTGATCTCACGGATCCAGCGACCGTTCTGTGGCGTGACTTCCCAACGAGCGAACGCTATGTGACCAATGAACAAGGACTTGTTGCCTGTAAGATCACCAAAGTGGTTAAGGCCAAACGACTTTGGGACATGATCATGGCGTCCACTTATGATTTCGCGGAGCCAGGGTTCATTTTGATCGACAAAGTCAATGAGATGAACAACAACTGGTTCTGCGAAAATATCCGAGCCACTAACCCATGTGGTGAGCAGCCCCTACCCCCCTACGGCAGTTGCCTGCTAGGTTCGGTCAATCTGACCCGTTTCGTGGTGAAGCCCTTCTCTAAAGACGCGAGCTTTGATTGGGACAGTTTTAAGGAAGCGGTTCGCATCTTCACTCGCATGCTCGATAACGTAGTTGAGATTAACGGGCTCCCACTTCCAGAACAGCGCAACGAAATCGAACGCAAACGGCGACACGGCATGGGCTATCTTGGCTTGGGTTCATCAATCACCATGCTTGGGATGCGGTACGGCGATCCCGCCTCGGTGGCTTTCACTGAACAAGTCACGCAGACGCTTGCCATGGTGGGTTGGGAAGCCGGTCTTGAGCTGGCCAAGGAGAAGGGCCCTGCACCCATCATGAACGAGATGTTCACAGTGACAGCAGAGATGCTTCGACACCGACCAGAAATGATTGAAGATGGTTACGCAGTGGGCGATGAGGTGCCGGGCCGAATTCTCCATGCGAAATACTCTCGCTATATGCAGCGGGTGGCAGAAGTTGATTCAGAACTGGTGGATGCGCTCGCCGAGCATGGCTGTCGATTTACTCACCACAGCTCCATTGCGCCTACGGGAACCATCAGTCTTTCGCTGGCTAACAACGCCAGTAACGGCATCGAACCCAGCTTTGCACACCATTACGCACGGAACGTCATTCGCGAAGGTAAAAAATCTAAAGAAAAAGTAGATGTCTATTCATTCGAGCTCTTGGCCTATAGAGCGATGGTTAATGCAGACGCGCAGCCCTATACCGACGATCCAGAGCAGCAATTGCCTGACTACTTTGTCACCGCCGACGATATCTCGCCGATCGAGCACGTGGACATTCAAGCCGCAGCACAACGGTGGATTGACTCCAGCATCTCCAAAACTGCGAATGTACCCACGGAGTATCCGTATGAGGACTTTAAGGACATCTACCTTTACGCCTACGAGCAAGGCCTAAAAGGATGCACCACCTTCCGTTTTAACCCAGAAGCCTTCCAAGGCGTGCTCGTAAAGGAACAAGACCTCGAAAATACCACCTACCGGTTTGAGCTTGAGGGTGGGGATATCGTGGAGGTCAAAGGGAACGAAGAGATCGAATACGACGGTGAAATGCACACCGCGGCGAATCTTTTTGATGCAATGAAGGAAGGGTACTACGGTAAGTTTTGATCGTCTGCGCGAGCGCTCGATTCTATCGTCAATCGCAATGCGACCTGAACCAGGAAAATCAACTTAAGCCCAGCCCAAACGGCCAGGCTAATTATGAAAAGTGACCAAGATGGCAGTCAAAATATCAAAGAACATTGTTGGGTTTTCGATCAAAAAAGAAACGCAACCCGAACCTCAGCAACCCACTCAGGAAATCATGCACGAAGATGTGCAGCGGCCTGATGAGCTCAAGGGCTACACTTACAAGATCAAAACACCACTCTCAGATCACGCCATGTACATCACCATTAACAATTTGGTGTTGAATGCCGGCACGGAGCATGAGCAGGAGTACCCGTTTGAAATCTTTGTAAACTCCAAAAATATGGAGCATTTTCAGTGGATCCTGGCATTGACTCGGGTCATCTCCGCCGTGTTCCGAAAGGGAGGCGACGCCACCTTCTTGGTCGACGAATTGAAACAGGTCTTCGACCCCCAAGGGGGGTATTTCAAGAAAGGGGGTAAGTTCATGCCCTCACTGGTCGCTGAGATTGGCGACGTGTTAGACCGACACATGCGGCGTATCGGCCTCATCACTGAAGAAGCTCTCTCCGAGGCGCATCTGGCGCTCATTGCTGAAAAACGAGAAGCAGCTACACATTCTGCTGAAGAGAATGAAGACGCGAGTTATCCTCCGGGCGCGCAGTTGTGCCAGAAATGCTTCACGAACGCCATGGTCATGATGGACGGCTGTATGACTTGCCTCAGTTGTGGCGACTCCAAATGCGGTTAATGCTGCCTTTTAACGCTTTCATCGATCGTTGATACAGAGCAACAGCATTTATGAAAACCTACCTGGACCAACTCCGGTATGTGCTTGAGCACGGTGTACGCAGCAGTGATCGAACGGGCGTAGGCACCCTGTCCTCGTTCGGACTTCATGCCCGTTACGATCTATCCAAAGGCTTCCCCGCTGTCACCACAAAGAAACTTGCGTGGAAAGTCATGGCCTCAGAGTTGCTCTGGTTCATTTCCGGCTCAGACAATATCCAGGATCTGAAAGCGATTTATGAAAAGAACAAGATTTGGGACGCCAATTATGAGGACTACTTAAGTCGATTGGGGCTTGACCAGAACGACGGCTCGATGGGCCGAATCTATGGCACGCAATGGCGCCGCTGGCGCGGGGCAGACGGACAAGAGGTGGATCAACTCGCAGAGGCCATTCACCTCATTAAAAATAATCCAGACTCACGTCGGATTTTGGTCAATGCGTGGAATGCAGCTGAATCGAGCGCAAACCAAGTCGCCCTGCCCCCTTGTCATACCTTTTTTCAGTTCTATGTCGCAGAGGGTCGACTGTCTTTGCAAATGTATCAACGATCAGCAGATATGTTTTTGGGGGTGCCGTTTAACATCGCAAGTTACGCGCTACTACTGCATATGGTGGCCTTCGTTTGTAAGCTCGACGTCGGCGAATTCGTTCATGCCATTGGCGACGCACATATCTACCTTGATGCAGTTGATCAGGTTAAACAACAGCTCGGACGACAGCCGCTGGCGCTGCCCACTCTCACCATTGAAGATCGTGGCCAAACGACCATCGATGATTTCAGAATGTCCGATTTTGTTTTGAACGATTATCAATGCGCACCCGCCATCAAAGCGAAGATGGCCGTTTAAACGGCATGCGCGTCGCAACACACCCTCCTTCTGGCGCACACGATGTTCTGTTTCGCAATTTTACTCGCTCAGGGTAAGACTTTTTAGCATTGAGACTTGTCTCGACACCTCAATGAATCCCACAGCCTGATGCGCGCTAATGCCTTGCACATTCGCCAATTCGGCATCACTTGCCAGAACACTGTAGCCGCTCATCAGCGCCCAATGCTCTGCATGCGCCATCAGCGCTCGACCGTAGCCCTGCCCCCTGGCCGAGTCCGCCACATACCAACCCTCGATGTAGGGAACAGGCGATGTTTCAGTTCCCTCAGCATAAGATCTCAGGCTAAGTTCCAGAAACCCGACAGCCGCATTATCACACACGGCGAGAAAACCAATATGGATATGAGGGTAACTGTGGTTGAAAAAACGATCGACAACGTCGAGGTGCACGCCAATTGTCTCAGGCCATAGCTGATTTCTTAAAGTTGCCCATTCGCGTGAAACGCTTGGCTCAACAACTTTGATCATCAGCCTTTGCTGCGTTCAGCCTGGGCCTCAAAAGCGGCGTTCTGTTCAGCGGTCGCCTCGCGCTGGTACTTCTCTTTCCAATCCACGTAGGGCATGCCGTAAACCCGTTCCCGTGCCTCGGCATCAGAGACCTCAACGCCGGCGTCCAAGGCAGCTGCGCGATACCACTTGCTCAGACAATTTCGGCAAAACCCTGCGAGATTCATCAACTCAATGTTCTGAACATCTTTGTTATCGTCTAAATGTTGCAACAGTCGACGGAAGACGGCCGCTTCTATTTCAGTCGTGGAATTCATAGGTGCTCCTAATGGTTGACACTAGTTTATCGAGAGACGCACCCGCTGCTCAAACACCTGCTCATTGATCGAGATTTAGGTTCGCCTAAGAAAACAGGTATACGAACGCAATACCGAAGTAGCGACCCATGGCGCCTGATTCACAATTCATAAGCTGCGACCAAACCCTATCCATTGAGTCTAACGCAAGTTTTCCCGAGCCCGGCATGATATCCTCGGGCCATCGCGAACGTGAGGATTAAGCGCACATGACCACAATTGTCATCGTCGGCGGCGGCCAAGCGGCCGGGCAGGCTGCAGCGAGCCTGAGACAGGAAGGCTACGAAGATCGAATCGTGCTCATAGGAGACGAAGCGGTACCGCCCT
>CAYZUV010000173.1:2051-5001 GCA_964481245.1 uncultured Pseudomonadales bacterium | reverse complement strand
GGGTTGTGACTCCTGGCGCGGGCATGCGGGTTACGATGAGTGCGCCAACGCTGTGTTGCGCGATTGTATCAAATGCTTCATCCAACGTGGCCCGCCAAGAAATAGCGGTGGTGTCACGTCTGATCGCTGGAATCCCGAGAAGGTTGATGTCCTCATGGGTTTGTTCTTCTAAAAAACGAGTAACGTCCTCAGCAAGCACAATAAAAGTAGGGTTTTCGGAGCCTTCGACCAATAACCAAATTGGGTTTCGCATGATGGCAGCTTCTGCCTCAGCGCGAGAAATGTGAGCTTTTACACGAACGAAACGGGTGCTCATGAGTGTCTCGACACTCACTCTGCGCAACACCTGCCGCATCGGCGTGTGCTCGAGCTGAATTCCCTGCAGTTTGAGTTGAGTCTCGAATAAAGATTTCATCTTAAACCCGTGCGCAGCAGTGATGGTGGCAACCACAATACAGAGCATGGCTGGAAGGATGATTTCCGAATTTTGAGTGAGTTCCATCAATGCCATCAGCGCGGCAAGTGGCGCGTTCAGGGTGGCGCCCATCATGGCGCCCATACCCAGCAGCACGAAGAATGCTGGATGCGTTCCCGATAATCCAAGGCTTTGACTGAGGTGCCATAACATCGCGCCGCAGACCGCACCGATGAACAAGGTCGGGCCGACCACGCCGATCGGTAAGCCCAGCGAGACGCTGAGCGTTGTGGCCACAAGTTTGGCGACGAGAATGCCCAACAACAAAAAAAAGCCGATTCCGCCTGCCAGTGCGAGATTAACCGTGTCATAGCCAATGCCTAGGACTTCAGGGATCCCCAAGCCAAGCACGCCTGTAACGGCGCCAGCGAGAATCAGTTTCAAACTTTGCGTTCCGGGCAGACGTCGATGGAGGGCCTCAACGCCACGGACAAAAACAGCGGCAATGCAACCGATCATCAAGCCTGCGAGCACGATAAAGGGAATCTCAGTCCAGTCGCTAAGCCCCACGCTGGGGACCATAAATAAACTCTCACTCCCAAGGGCAAATTGCACGACCAGGGTGCCCGTAACCGATGCGAGGATCACGGGCATAAATCCAGCGATGGTGTACTCCATGAGAATCACTTCCATTGCAAAGATGACGCCTGCAATGGGTGTATTAAAAGAGGAGCCAATGGCTGCTGCGGCGCCACAGCCAACAAGGACACGGATAGAGTTATTGGGCAGAGAAAGACGCTGCCCCAGTAAACTGCTGGCAGCCGCGCCAAGATGAATGGCAGGGCCTTCCCGACCGCCGGTTTGACCCGAGATGAGCGCGAGCGCACCGGCCACGAATTGAACGATAAAATTTCGCAGCGACATATACCCCTGATGGTGACTCAAGCGCTCAAGCACATGGGCAACACCCATCCCTAAGTCCCGACCTTTCATCAAATGAAAGTAGAGCGCGATACATGAGGCACCTGCTATGGGCGTTAGGCCTCGTTCGAGAAGAGACATTGACTCGAAGGCATCGGGCCCCTCTGGCAACATTAATTGCAGGGTAAATTCGATCAGCCCTCGAAAAGCCAAAATGGTCAGCCCGGTCACGAGCCCGGAGAGAACACCTAGAATGGCAAATTGAGGGAGGGACTCGAGTGAGGCTAGAGAGGAACGAAAAGCGCGAACATCGTAAAATTGTCGCAGCTTGTGGAGTAGGGGTCGTCGCATAAAACCGTTGCGATCCTGATTTGCATCCAGTCTAACTGAATTTCAACTTGGCGATCATCGAGGGGATCACAATGCAATTGGCCACAGCGGATCTTAACCACGCGGTAACGATAAGGATAGGGAGTGAACATTGCGGAGCTTTTTGAAGAAAGAGACCGTCGTCAGGCAGCACCGCCCTTATGTACCCTATCTGCTGCTTCTGATCCTGGCCGTTTTGTTTTTGATCGCCTGCTTCATAGGGTTTCGCTATGGCCAAGGTTCAGGGGAGCGCACGTTTGAAGAGATCGAAGCGGAGAATCGGTGGCTGATCAGTGAACATGATCGTTTGAGCTTGGCTCTAAAAGAGGCAAGGCAAGAGGTTGCGGCATCGGAACTTAAGCGAGTGATGCTCAATGAGCGTTTGCTCACCCTAAGGCCTGAACTGAGCACGCTAACTGAGACAGTTCAAGAACTAGAAGACCAGGCGGCCTATTACCGGAATCTGATCAAGCATCCAGATCAAGAGGCGCCAGTGGTCATCGAGCTCGCACAGTGGGCCAATCGAGGTCAGGGGACACTTGATTTTTGGGTTTTGCTGACGCGTACAGACCCTAGCACAAGGACGATCTCTGGCGTGCTGAAGATCGACCTCGTCGTGGCGCCCATGAGAGTGGAGAACAGTTCGGATGAGCCTATTCGCCAGCAAGTTCAACAGCCTTTCAACCTGAAATACTTTAAGCGATATGAGGGCTCAATGAGCATACCTGAGGGCGCTGTCATACAATCTGCTGGGATTAGGGTAGAAGTCGATGGGTTATTGATTGCAGAAAACGCAATGGTGGAGAGAGTCTCTAGTTCGGAGCCAAATGCGGATGGCGGATCTCCTTAATTTGAGCATAAGTCGGTTTGCATACACCGCCATGGATTGCGCTAGCATAGGCCGCCCTAACGGAGCAGATCCGACTCAGGCGCTGGTCGCAGCGGTGATTGAAACCGAGCGAGAGAGAATACGTCGAGTGAGAGAAAAAAATAGCGGTGCGATTGTTTCAGGTCTATAAGGAATCGGTCCAATTGAGAGCTTAGACTCGGTCAGCCCATGGATATCCTAAGTCCGCAGAGTTCAAAAGCGCGTCGAGTGACCTACAGTAAAAGGCTGCCGTAAAAGTTTTCGCAAAAGGCGCTTTGGAAAGTTGCTGTAAGCAATAAGATGCGCAGCAACAAAAGGCATGGGGCTAAAAAGCTGTCAGATAAAAATAGCGAGACAAAGGGTCGCGTCAATTAGGG
>CAYZUV010000173.1:0-1951 GCA_964481245.1 uncultured Pseudomonadales bacterium | reverse complement strand
AGAGGCCGGATCTATAGGGGTTGGGACGAAACGACGTCGGATTCAGTAGAAGGCTTCGCTGCACTGAATGCCCATTTTTTGACAGCAAATAGAGGCGTCCATCCTTGAATTGAAGCTCTGGGAACGCGATATTTAAGTTAAGGAAAGAGAGTACGCGAACCGTCGCGAGCAATCGACGCCGGTGCGCCAGGTGAATAATCGGGGAAAATTCGGGGAATGAAGATGCGTAAACCAGATTTCGGTTCTACTCGGGTCTCTCTAATTGCAGAAAATCTTGACGTTGAAGGCCGTTTGGTCTTCTCGGGTGAGCTCATCGTGAATGGCGTGGTGAGGGGCGACCTGGTTGGAAAAGATGCGCGATCTAAGATCCAGATTGGACCGAGTGGTCAGGTGGTGGGCGATATTAAGGTGCCCACCGTACTCATCAGTGGTCGGGTCGATGGGGAGGTTTATGCAAGCGAGCATGTCTCGCTCCAAGCGACCGCACGAGTGACAGGCAACATCTATTACGCTGCAATGGATATGGTCAAAGGCTGTCAATTTACGGGCAGTATCCGTCAATTGGAATCCGCCATGGTAATGGAGCAAGCGGATGTACGCATGGCACAGCGCGCGGCGACTGTGACCAGTTTGAAACCCAAACCTTGAGGTGGAACTCTTGAGGTGAAGATGGGCAATAGCGTGCCCTAAGTCGAGCGATGGCCACGCTTGGGGCAAGCACGTGTGGTCGCCGGAATCCTGCAGGAAGCGGTAACCGTTAGCGTTAAAAGACACGATAATAATGGCTTGAGTAGAAGCCATGTGCAGGCCAGGATCCGGCGATATTGAAGAAGTCGCTGGGCTGAGGGCCAGGAAGAATAATGATGAGTGAATCAGTTGAAGCAACCCTATCACTAACCTTTTCCGATGCAGCGGCTCGTAAGGCGGGGCGATTGATTGAAGAGGAGGCAAATCCGGATCTTCGATTGAGGGTGTTTGTTACTGGTGGTGGCTGCTCAGGTTTCGAGTATGGGTTTACGTTTGATGAAGACGTCGAGGAGGACGATACGTTAATTGAAAATCAAGGCGTCACCCTGTTAATTGACCCCCTGAGTTTTCAATATTTGAATGGCGCACAAGTTGATTTTAAAGAGGATCTGCAAGGGTCCAGATTCGTAGTCAACAACCCTAATGCCAGCGTAACCTGTGGCTGTGGGAATTCTTTTTCAATTGCCTAGTTGAGGTTGGTTTAGCGCGTTCCCTGTGGTTTTTTACTCGAAATCGGGGTGTCGATTAAGGCGAGTTGCATTTGCAATTGAGTGTGCAAAGGTTCGGTTGCTCGCTTGAAGTCGTCCATATAAATTCGCGCCACCGGATCAGCATCTGGCAAGGTGACGGTTCTTGGGTTGCGATGACTCCCAGACACAAGAAATTCATAATGAAGATGGGGCCCGGTGGCCCAGCCCGTCGATCCAACGTAACCAATAATTTGCCCCTGTTTGACCGACGCGCCACGTTTAATATCTTTTGCAAAGTTGGATAGGTGAAGATATTTCGTGGTGTATTGTTCACCGTGCTGTAGCACAATGAATTTTCCAGAAGCCTCATTGCGCGTTGCAGAAATCACCTTCCCATCGCCAGCCGCTAGAACAGGCGTGCCCCTGGCGGCAGCATAATCAATCCCTCGATGCGGCATCTTTCGTTTGTGGATGGGATGCATCCGGTTCAAGTTGAAGCTCGAACTCACATAAGAAAAATGGACTGGATCCCGGATAAAAGCCTTTTTGAGGCTGACGCCCGCTTGGTTGAAGTAGCCAACTTTTCCGCTCGGGTCTTCATAACGATAAGCATCAAAGGATTGTCCCATATTGGTGAAATGAGCAGCCAAAATCTCACCCTCTCGGATGAGCGAGTCGTCGACGTAGAGTCCTTCATAAAGAACGACAAAGTGATCGCCCTCTCTAAGGTCCAG
>CAYZUV010000172.1:0-5083 GCA_964481245.1 uncultured Pseudomonadales bacterium | reverse complement strand
TTCATACCTGATTTGAATTCGTTAGTTGAGTATGTCGCCATGTGGTTACTCCGAAGCTGTGAAAGGTCTGCTCATCCAGCGAAGGATTAAAATGGCAGACATAAACTGACCGATATTTTACGCCAATGCGACGATGCGTGCTCCGCCCGGGTGCTCAAGATCAAAGGCTCGCTACATTTACACTGAGTCAATACCCTGATCACGATCGCTGATTCCGAGCAGATACAAAATGCTATCCAACCCTAGCGTTGAGATAGCATGTCGAGAATTCTGCCGAACAATGGCTTTCGCGTGGTAAGCAATGCCCAAACCGGCCGTTGCCAACATGTCTAAGTCATTGGCACCATCACCGACCGCAATGGTCTGGGCGAGAGAGATATTTTCCTTAATCGCTATTTCTTTTAGTTTTTCGGCCTTTACTTGCGCATCCACCACCGTGCCCAAAACTTGACCCGTCAACTGACCCTCAACCATTTCGAGTTCATTGGCAATCACATAATCGACGCCCAAGATCGATTTCAAATGGGCCCCGAAATAGGTGAATCCGCCCGAGATAATCGCGGTCTTGTAACCCAACTTTTTCAAGGTTGTAAAAAGCCGCTCTGCGCCCTCAGTTAATGGCAGCGCCTGCGCGATATCTTCCATGCAACGCGCATCAAGCCCCTTTAACAGAGAGACCCGCTGACGCAGACTTTCTGTAAAGTCGATGTGGCCGGACATAGCCAATTCCGTGATCGCCTGGACTTGATCGCCCACGCCGGCGACCTTCGCCAATTCATCGATGACTTCCGTATTGATCAGCGTGGAATCCATATCGAATGCAATCAATCGTCGATGACGTCTGTAAATGCCATCTTCTTGGACGGCGGCGTCTAAATCGAGCTCTGAAACGCAGGCCATCAGCTTTTCTCGAAACATGTCGCTGGGTGTTCCACGCAGCGAAAATTCAAGACAAGCTCTTGTCTGCTGGCCAACATCCAAGAGCGGAATTCGCCCTGACAGCCGATTGATATGGTCGATGTTGAGCCCCTCTGAGGCCACAAGCTTTGAGATTGCAGCCAGCTGACTCGCTGAAATGGATCGTGCCAATACCGTTAAAATCGTTCGAGATTGACCTTGCCGGGTCACCCAAGCTTCATAATCCTGATCACTCACGCGCGTCCTGGATACCGACAACCCCCGCGCCATGATCGATGCTGCCAGATCATCTAAGATTTTCACGCGGTCTAAAGCACAGCGGACCAAGAGGCCGAGCGTCAAAAAGTCATGAATCACCGCTTGGCCCATGTCTAAAATCACGACGTCAGCCTTTGCGAGTGACTCGGTCAGCATCGCCGTCAGACCCGCCTGATCCCGGCCGGTGACATTCAATAATTCGATGAAATGCATGGACTACCCTTTGGCCAGCATTATGGATGATTCACCCTTCGGCGTCAGCCTGAGCCTACCTAAACCGATCGTCTGACTTGCTATACTTTGGAGAGGACTTAAGAGTACCTTATGGTCAATCCAACGCTCCGTCTCCTATTTGTTCTTCTTACACCATTGCTTCTTTTTGGCGCGATCTTAATCGTGTTGTTTGCGGAGTTCACGTCCCGGGCATTTGAGGATGCTGAGATCCAGCTAGCGGAACAGTTACTGACGCGAACGGAGAACTCAGCAGCACCCTTCCTGAAGCCAATGGATCCTATTTCGTTACAGGTCGTCATGGATGACTTCCACCAAGCCTTGCCCGAGGCCGCCATTTCGCTGATCGATCGCGAGGACAATGTCATCGTGACCGCGGGCAAGCAGCCATCGCAATCGATCCTGCTCAGCCGACCCTTGGTCATTGGCGGTGAGGCCTATGGTCGTATCGTCAGCCAATTACCCGTCTCACCATCCGAGACGATCAAACAAGACATCTTCGTCATTGGCGTCGCGTTCTTGCTTTTACTTGCCCTGATTGTCACTTCGCTTGCACTTTACCTCGGAGATTTCCTCATGCTGTGGCTAGGATTCCCAGCGGGCACAAACCGAACCAAGCAGCCCATCTCGGCAGCAATGGAGCCAGAGATCAACGCCGAGGCAGACACTGAACATCTCATCCAAGCGACGTTGCATCTGTCCCCAGTCCGTTTGGTCAACGAATCAACACTCAGGAAATCCTTGCTGATACCCTCTGCGGCGATCCGGCGAATGAACGAGGGCACTTATGAGATTACGCTGTCTGCAAGCAAGCCCGATCGAACGCTCAGTGGATTATTCGAACAGCTTGAGGCCTTCCTCAAAGTTGAACCAAGGCTCAAATTACGCGGCGCACTCCTTCTAGACCTTGTAACCCATGAAGATGTGCTCCGGAAAAAGAGTCGTTTTTATGCTTCGCTTGCAACGGACCATTTAATTATTGACGGTCTTACGCTCGAAGCGCTCCTCGACGCGGGTTTCGTCGATGCAGACATGCTTAGGCCGTTCGAGTCATCCCTCGTCGCAGATGATCAGCTCTTCATCTACCGCTTCGATTAGGACGCTGCGCCTTAGCGAACACGCTCTATACGATCTACTTTTTGAAATCCCCTGGGGAGCTTCAGGCCACGACGCGCGCGTTCACCCTGAAAATGAGCGAGATCTTTCATGGATAAATTAAGATGACGCTTACCCGAATACACCCGAATACTATCCGCCTCTGACAGAACGGCCATGAACGCGAGATCCTCAGCCCCGGCCTTAAACTGTGCCGAGGGAATGTTAATCATTTTGTTGCCCTTCCCTTTGCCAAGCTCAGGCAGATCAGCCGCCGGAAATACCAGCAATCTGCCCTGGGATGTGAAAGCCGCTATGTACTGCGCCTCCAGATCCTCGACTTTCTCTGGCCCGAGCGCTTGGCCGCCTGAGGGAACCGAAAGATAAGCTTTCCCCGCACGATTCTTGCTGATCATATCTGAGACCGTGCCAATGAATCCGTAACCTGCAGAGCTCGCGATCAAGTACCGAGCGGATTCGTCATCCAAAATCACGCCCTTAAACACGGCGCCTGAAGGTGGGTTGAGCTTACCGGTCAGTGGCTCCCCTTGCCCGCGCGCTGAGGGCAAGCCGTGAGCGGCCAACGCATACGTTCGCCCAGTTGAATCGACAAACACCGCCGTTTGGTTCGATTTCCCTCGAGCCTCACCCAGATAGGCGTCACCCGTACGATAGTTCAACTCCTCGCCACTGATGTCGTGACCTTTGGCAGCACGGATCCAGCCATTCTCACTCAACACGAGCGTTACCGGTTCCGTCGTGATGAGGTCCTTCTCAGAAAAAGCTTTGGCCTCTTCCCGCTGAACGATGGCGCTTCGGCGCTCGTCGCCAAACGTTTTTGCATCTTCTAGCAGTTCCTTTTTAATGAGCGTCTTCAATCGGCTTTTGGACCCAATGATTTTTGTGATTGATTCACGCTCTTCATCGAGTTCGGATTGCTCACCTCGAATCTTTTGCTCTTCAAGCTTTGCCAGTTGCCTCAAGCGTAAATCTAAAATCGCTTCGGCCTGACGATCACTCAACTCAAAACGCTTCATAAGAACCGGTTTGGGCCGGTCTTCAGTTCGAATGATGTGAATGACCTCGTCGATGTTAAGAAACGCGATCAAGAGGCCTTCTAAGATGTGCAATCGGTCCAGAATTTTTTCTAGCCGATAGTTCAAACGCTTCAGCACCGTTTGACTGCGATACTCAAGCCACTGGGACAGCATCTCTTTGATCGAGCAGACGCCTGGGCGACCAGAGAGTTGAATCACGTTATGGTTCATCCGATAGCTTCGCTCAAGATCGGTCGTGGCAAACAAATGATTCATCAATTGATCAATATCAATTCGGTTACTCCGAGGAACGACCACCAATCGAGTCGGATGCTCGTGGTCTGATTCATCCCGAAGATCGGCCACCATCGGCAGTTTTTTAGCCTGCATCTGCGATGCGATCTGCTCGAGCACCTTGGTGCCGGATACTTGATAAGGCAGCGCTGAAATCACGACCTCGCCTTTTTCATAGGTCCACTTAGCTCTCGCCTTAATCGATCCTCGACCCGTATCGTACGCCGTCTGAATTTCTTCTTGTGTTGAGATGATCTCAGCCCCGGTCGGGAAATCGGGACCCTTCACGTGCTCCATCAGATCCGCCACGGATGCGGAGGGTTGTTCGAGCAGACGAATGCAAGCGGACACAACCTCATTCAAGTTGTGAGGAAGGATATCGGTTGCCATACCCACGGCAATTCCACTACCACCATTTAAAAGAACGTTGGGTAGCCGGGCCGGTAACAGCGCTGGTTCTTCCATCGTGCCATCGAAATTTGACAGCCAATCGACCGTTCCCTGGCCGAGTTCCGCGAGCAATACGCTCGCATACTTAGTCAATTTTGATTCGGTATATCGCATGGCGGCATAGGACTTGGGGTCATCTGGCGAGCCCCAGTTGCCCTGCCCATCAACCAATGGATATCGATAGCTAAAGCTCTGAGCCATCAGAACCATGGCTTCGTAACTGGCCGAATCACCGTGAGGATGATACTTGCCGATGACGTCACCGATCGTTCTCGCCGACTTCATGTACTTGGCGTCGGCATTCAGTCGAAGTTCAGACATCGCGTAGATAATTCGGCGTTGAACGGGTTTCAGTCCATCACCGATATGCGGCAGTGCGCGATCGTTGATCACGTACATGGCATAGTTCAAGTAGGCGTTTTCAGTAAACTGGGCGAGCGGAATGGATTCCAACTCATCTGCCATGAGATCCGTAGCCATGAATTAGTTCCTAGGATTCAATTGAAAGGGAATGCGTTGACTGATCACTGATCGGTGGCACGCTGGGATGGCTGAAGCTTTCGGGCTCTGATGGGGCCGAAAAATTCTCTTAGCCATTAGACCAGTTCTGCCATATCGCCTTTGCGCTCGAGCCAGGATTTCCGATCCCCGGCTCGTTTCTTAGACAACAGCATATCAAGCACCGAGCTGGCGTCGTTTTCTTCATCGACAACCAAACGCACAAGACGCCTTGTATCAGGCGACATCGCCGTCTCACGCAATTGAAGGGCGTTCATTTCGCCGAGGCCTTTGAATCTTTG
>CAYZUV010000171.1:0-5087 GCA_964481245.1 uncultured Pseudomonadales bacterium | reverse complement strand
CTCGCCTCTGGACGAGGCAGTCATCTCGAAAATGTCGACTTGGCCTGCCAAAACCAGTTGCTACCGGCGACAGTGAAGCTGGTCGCCTCGGATAAGGCAGTCAGCGGTGCTATGAGGTACGCTGAGTCCCGAGGCATTGCAACCGCCTTTCTGGATCAAAGTTTAATGTTAAGCCCCGATGCGCGAGATCAATACCTCGCAGATCAACTCAAAGCGCACGCGATCGACTGGGTGCTCTGCCTTGGCTACCTAAAGCGCATCGGTCCGCAGGTCGTCTCAGCTTTTAAGGACAAAATGATTAACGTTCACCCCTCACTTCTGCCTAAATTTGGCGGCCAAGGGATGTATGGCTTGGCCGTTCACCAAGCGGTCCTCGATGCGGGCGAGACAGAGACTGGGGCGACCGTGCATTTTGTGAACGAGGCGTATGATGAAGGCGCGATCATCGCGCAGATTCGCGTTACCATTCCCCCCAAGATCGATTCAATAGCCCTGGCAGCCCTAGTGCTCAAGGCTGAACACCAGCTTGTTTTGAACACCCTATCGAGGTTATTCACTGCCCATGACTGATTCATCCAGCTTCGAGCGATACCCTCGAGCGCCCATGGCGCTCATGACCTGCAACTCCGGTCGAACCATGGCCGAGACCGTTGCCACGCAGTTGGGTTTACCGCTGCTTCCGACTCGCGAAACTTGGTTTGCCTGCGGAGAGGGAAAAATCGAAATCGAAGCCAATGTCCGAGGCCATGACCTGTACATCTTTCAGAATGTGGTGGGCGATCAGGATGAGCGCAGCATCTACGATCGATTTGTGATGCTGCTTCACGCAGTCGAGGCTGCGGCATTGTCGGATGCCCAATATATCACCGCCGTCACACCCTATTACCCAGGGGCCAGACAAGACAAACGCAAAGGCAGAACCCGCGAGGGCATTACCGCAGGCCTCTTCGCCCGAATGCTCCAGAGTGCGGGTGCAGACCGAGTGGTCACCGTCGAGATCCACAACGATTCCATAGCGGGCATGTTCAATCCGTCTCAATCTCATCTAGAGAACATCTTCTTAACTAAGCAACTCGTGCCGTGGCTCATCAGTGAAGGACATCATGCAGACGTGGTTGTGTCGCCTGATGTAGGTTATTTAGAAAATGCGCGAATCTATGCCGAGGAGCTCGCAGCTGATCTTGCCGCCCTGTCAAAAGAGAGGGACTACTCGCAACCCAACACGGTCTTCCGCTCAACGCTCATCGGAGAAGTTAAGGGTCGGGATGTTCTCTTAGTTGATGACATCATCGATACGGCCGGTTCGGTGGTGGCGGCTGTGTCTGAGCTTATCGAGCGGGGCGCGCGAAACATTACCGTCGCCTGTGTTCATCCTGTGTTTTCTGGCCCTGCCTGGGACAGGCTAACCGAGCTCAAAGAGCGATCAGTTGCCGAAAATTGGTCCTTTAAGTTGATTGGCACAACCTCAATCCAGCATCCCAATGCGCCAGAATGGTACTCGACCTACCCGATTGAACCCCTGGTCGCAGCCGTTCTCGAGAAAATCAATCTTCGGGGCAGCGTCTCTGGCGTTCAAAATCCAGATCGCGGTTAGCGCTTGGGTTGACAGATAGTCACCGGCCGCTATCCTTGCCTTCCAAAATCGCCCTGCCATCCCTAGTTTGCCGAATTCCGATCGAGCTGAATTCGTGCGCCAATGACTGATTAGATCGACATGAGCAAGCCACGCGCCAGCAATCCGGATCAAGAGAACTTTTCGTTCGTCGACTCCGAGCACGATATTCTCGAATTTTGGGAGACACACCAGGTTTTCCAAAAAAGCCTTGAACAAACTGCCGATGCTGACCCTTATATTTTTTATGATGGCCCGCCTTTCGCGACCGGGTTACCCCACCATGGGCATTTGGTTGGCTCCGTTTTAAAGGACGCGGTGCCCCGCTACTTCACAATGCAGGGACGCTACGTTCAACGGCGCTTTGGTTGGGACTGCCATGGATTACCGATCGAACATGAGATTGATAAATCCCTTGGAATGTCGTCCGGCGAGGCGGTCGAGAAATTAGGCATTAAGGGCTACAACGATGAATGTCGTTCGATCATTCAGCGCTATACCAAAGAATGGCGGAAGACGATCACCCGTATCGGTCGCTGGGTCGACTTTGATAACGACTATAAAACGATGGAACCCTGGTACATGGAGTCCGTTTGGTGGGTCGTTAAAAAATTGTGGGAGAAAGATCTCATCTATCGGGGCGAGAAAGTGGTGCCCTTTTCTACCGCACTCGGCACCGTGCTCTCGAACTTTGAGGCCGGCAGCAATTATCAGGACACACAAGACCCTGCGATCACCGTACTGTTCAAGCTCAGCGACGAAGACACCTACATCGCTGCATGGACAACAACCCCATGGACCTTACCTTCCAATTTGGGCCTCTGCGTCGGACCTGAGATCTCGTACGTCAAGGTCTTCGATGAAGCGCTGAAGGCAAACATCATCCTGGCCGAAGCTCGACTGCCCGAATACGAGGCCAATCGTTCACTTACGGTGGTCGATACGTTCGAAGGGCGCACCTTAGCGGGTCGAACGTATGAGCCGCTCTTTAACTATTTTGAGGACCAACGAGCCTTAGGCGCTTTTCAAATTCTGGTTGACGATTACGTCACCACCGATGCTGGCACAGGCGTTGTCCACCAAGCACCAGCATTTGGTGAGGACGATTTCAGAGTATTTAAATCAGCCCGTATCAGTGCCATGGCGTGCCCAGTGGACATGACGGGTCAATTTACGGCTCCCGTGATCGATTTCGAAGGTCTTCACGTGAAGGATGCGGACCGCCAAATCATCAAATATCTGAAGGATCACGGTCATCTGTATCAACAAGACGTTATTCAGCATAGTTACCCATTTTGTCCGCGTTCGGACACCCCAATCATTTACAGAACCATCGACTCTTGGTATGTCAAAGTCGAAGCCCATCGAGACCAGTTAACGCGCGTCAACAATCAGATTCACTGGGTGCCAGAGCACATTCAGCAAGGTCGTATGGGCAATTGGCTGCAAGGCGCGGCGGACTGGGCGATTTCGAGAAACCGCTACTGGGGCACGCCTTTACCGATCTGGATCAATGATGAAACGGGCAAGGCACGATGCATTGGCTCGATCGATGAATTAGAGGCGCTGACGGGCGTTCGGGTGACCGATTTGCATCGGGAGCATGTGGATCATCTCACGTTCGCCATCGAGGGCGAGTCTGGCACTTATCGCCGAATCGAAGAGGTTCTAGACTGCTGGTTTGAATCTGGCTCCATGCCCTATGCACAACTGCACTACCCTTTTGAGAATCAACAATTATTCGAGAAAGGGTTCCCTGCGGAGTTCATTGCCGAAGGCTTGGATCAAACACGGGGCTGGTTCTACACGCTGATTGTCTTGGGCGCATCACTCTTCGATACCCACCCATTCAAGAACGTCATCGTCAACGGCATCGTGATGGCCGAGGACGGTAAGAAAATGTCCAAGCGGCTCAAGAACTATACGCCGCCAGACGAGTTGATGGAGCAGTTTGGCGCCGATGCCTTGCGCCTTTACCTGATCAACTCAGGCTTAGTGAAAGCAGAAGAACAACGATTCACCGACGATGGCGTCCGCGACATGATTCGGCGGGCCCTCCTGCCTTGGCTCAATGCCTATCGTTTCTTGAAAACCTACACCGAGATCGACAATTGGAAACCGAGCGATCTTGAACCCGCGGCTTCAAGCAACATTATGGATCAATGGATCCTCTCGCGCCTTCAATCGCTCAAGACCAAGATCAGTGAGGAAATGGCGGCCTACCACCTTTACAACGTGGTGCCCGCATTGTTCGACTTTATCGAAGATTTAACCAACTGGTACATTCGACTCAACCGAGCACGCTTCTGGACAGAGTCACTCTCTGAGGACAAATTAGCCGCCTACACGACGCTCCATCAAGTGGTGCTTGAACTCAGTATCTGCATGGCCCCCTTTGCACCCTTTCTGGCCGAACGTCTCTACCAAGGCTTGCCCAAACGTTCGAGCGCGCCCTTATCTGTACATCTCTGTCGCTACCCCACGCCAGACCACGAACGAATTCAACCGCTTTTGGAGCAAGCCGTTACCCGAATGCAAAGCGTGGTATTGCTGGGTCGGCAAAAGCGTAATCAGGCCAAGATCAAAACCAAATTCCCACTTGGACGCCTCACCGTAATCCACGAGGATCAATCGTTACTCTCTGAGATTGAGCGCTTAGAGGATTACCTCAAAGTTGAGCTCAACGTCAAAGAGATTGGATACGAGACTGACGAATCTCGTTATATCAATCTCTATGCCAAGCCGAATTCTCCCGTTCTAGGCAAGCGTTTCGGGCCTCAATTTAAAGTTATCAAGAGCCAAATCGAGTCACTCGGTCATACGGATATCAAAACGTTGCAGGACGCCGAAACGCTAACCATTGGCGATGAGACCTTCAGTCTCGAAGATATTCTGATCTTCCGAGAGGCGCGTGAAGGCACTGAGACGGTCTCCGATCGGTTTATGTCCATTGAGCTCGATACCACATTGACTGACGCCCTCGTTGAGGAGGGACTCGCCCGTGAGGTGATCAGCCGCATCCAAAAACTGCGCAAGGAGCTTGGTTTCAATGTGACCGATCGCATACAAACCCAAATTGAGGCAGCACCCAACCTCGTTCGAGCCATCCAGGCGCATGAGGCACACGTCAAATCAGAGACGCTTACCACAGCGCTGTCCATGACCGAGTCGCTGGGAACCTTCGATCTTGACGCCGACATTGACGGTGACCGACTTCGAGTCAAATTGACCGTTAACCCCTAACGCCCTCGATAATTCTCGAAGCGATGAGGGTGGAGGTATCGAGCGTTTCGTGCCGGACAGAACGTTTAACGATGCGCGCCGCTTAGGTGGCAAATCGGTTGATGCCTCGACTTGTCCCGGCGCCTCCATTGAGGCCACTTATAAATCAACTTATGATCAATTCCACCTAAAGGGATTGTTATGCCGCATCTTCTCAATCAATCGATCAATACCTTGCAGACCATGCTCTCAC
>CAYZUV010000170.1:0-5091 GCA_964481245.1 uncultured Pseudomonadales bacterium | reverse complement strand
GGGTAGAGCGGTGGGAAGCCCAGTTTGGCCACCCCGTAAAGCCCAACCAGATCGAGTGTATTTGCGTTGACATAGTAGTCGCCGTACCCCTCGTACTCAGACATCGATGCACCCACGATGAAGTTGATCGCGCCATCTAAATCGGACTCCAACTTGATTTCAGCGGTTGAATATTTGTTGGTATTTGATGCTTGGTCGAACGCTTGAACTCGAGTTTGGTCGGAATCATGCACACATCCTCCGAAAATGCCGGCGGTGCCATCGTTGTAGTTACATGTCGCATCCAGGTGATCAGCACCAGCGTAATAGCCCGCGGTGTCTGATGTTGGCCAAAGCCCGCTTGGGTTCAATGCAGTTGCGAACAACACATTACCCACATCCATCAGATAGTCTTGGCGAGCTACATAAGATTGCTCCTGATGACCGAGTAGCAGCCCCAGACGATAGTTATCAAAATCATAGGTGAAGCCCATCGTGTATTGGTCTTCATCGAAACGGTACAGGGGTTCAAAGTCAGTATGTTGCTCTCTGAAACCCCGAGCCGTATTGGTAAAGCCGCTGTATGGGCTCGGCGTGCCAAGGAGTACCGCCTCGTTTAGGCCACCGAACAAGCCGCCTGTGGTTGAACCGTTGTGCGGGTTGCCAAAGCCAAAACTATCGGGTTCGCAACCGACCGTTGGCAACGAATTCTGCGCACAGATCTGATTGGTGATTCGGATTTTGTCGTCATCCTCTTCCATGTTGCTGTAGATGAACCACAAGCTAGCTTGCTCGTTGATTTCCCACAACGCGCTCAATCTGAAGGTGGTGACGTCTCGACCATCGAGGTCATCGTCAATGTTGTCGATGGTACAAGGTGTTAAAACATCAGCGCTGACGTTAGCGCTCAATATGTTGGCTTGGTTAGGAAGCCCAGGACGGTTTGGATCTTCACCATAGGCTTGGATGAGCGTGGTTCCCGGCGCAACACAATTCCCTTGCTGGCCATAAGCGACATTTTTTACATAACCATCTCTAACGAGGTCCATGCCCGCGAGGCGAATGGCGAAGCTATCCGTCAATGGGATGTTAACGGCGCCTTTTACTCTGCGGTGGCTATAGTCGCCGCCCTCCAAGTCGATGAAGCCGTTGACGCCCTCAAAATCAGGCATGCGAGTCACCATATTAATAGCGCCCCCGGTGGCGTTTCGACCAAATAGAGTGCCCTGAGGGCCACGCAGCACTTCGACTCGCTCGAGGTCGTAAAATTCGGCTGCCGGCAGGTTGGTTGGGAGTGCGATCTGGTTCTGATGAATCGACACCCCATTCTCACCTGAGCCCGCGATCACGAGGCGGCCGATGCCTCTAATACTGAAGCTGGATCCACCAAAATTGGTGGCCGTGAATGAAACGTTCGGTGAGGCAAGTTGAAGATCAGAAGGACTAATGATTCCTTTATCCTCCATCATATCGCCGCTAAATGCGGTCACGGCGATAGGAACGTCTTGAACGCTTTCCTCTGTTCGCTGGGCCGTTACCACCACCTCTTCGATGGCATTGGCCGCAAAGCCGACTTCCGATAAAAGAAATAAAGCGCCCAGAAAGGGTGCCCAAAGTAGCGATGACAATGAATGTCTTCGTTTGACTCGACTCATAACTTCTCCCCTTAAGTGAATGAGATCGAGCGTCCGCTGCGCCTATGGACGCAACAATGACGCCCCACGGTCCGAATACATCAGGTCCAAATTCTGGTGTCAACAAGTATTTTTCGTCTGGCTATTGGGTCAATGAATCACTTTTTCTAAGAATGATAAGAGAAAAATTTAGGGGTTTGAGATGGGGCCCGTTTGTTTGCTGCTAACTCAAGTCGCTTAAGGACGCGACCATAAGGAGGACAAATAACGGAGGTAAATAGAACAGCGAAAACAGGAATAAAAGCAGTACAAACAAGCTCAATAGCTGTTTTTAGGCCGCACGCTTGGTGGAGCGAGCGTGCTGGAGATGCCCTCTGAGATAATAGCCAGAGGGTCTCTAGTTGGATCATCAAGGTGCGCCAGAAAAGCTTGATCGCGGATTAAATGACTTTCTTCGCCGCTAAGTCCTGGATTTCATCAGGTGAGAAACCGAGACCCGACAGGATTTCCTGATTGTGCTCGCCTAAGGCCGGCGAGCGTTTGGCGCCAACCTTTTGAATGCCCTGAACGTTGACCGGGTCGTTGATGATGTAGCCGATGCCCACATCCTCGATAGGTTGTGCGACCATGCCATTGAGGGTGAGGTGCTCATCGGTTAGCAGATCATTGAAAGTGGCTACTCGCTCGATTGGCAGGCCGTGATGGTCTTTTAAGATGGCTACCCACTCATCACTCGTCCGTACTTTGAATTTTTCCCGCAGCGCGACTGTAAGCTCGTCCGGGTGTTCCATCCGGGCTTCTGGCGATGCAAACCGTTCGTCGGTGATCAGTTCGAAGGCTTCCAGAGCCACCAACATTTCATCGAAAGCTTCTTGGGTGCGCACCATGTTGAGCTGCATCCAGCGACCATCAGCACATTCGTACAGCGCGCCGGTTGCGCGTTGGGGTGGCACGCTGGAGAAGTCGGCTTGTGCGAATTGTGCCTGCGCGAGGCAAGACGCTGACCAAACACCATTGGCAAGCAGCGACGTGTGGGCAAAACCGCCCTGGCCGGTGCGTTCCTTTCTAAGGAGCGCTGTGACGATCGATGCATACATAGCCACTGCGGTTGGGTGATCGCCCATACCCGCCAGCGCTTGGACCGGCTCTGAGCCCGGTGGGCGCATCTTGTCCATCAGCCCAGAGCGGTTCCAGTAGGCCACGAGATCAAACGCTTCGTTGTCTCGATCACTGCCTTCCTCGCCATAGGGCGTCAGCGAGGCATAGATCATTGTTTCGTTTAACCCTTTGATGTCCTCGTAACAGAGATTCAGCTGGCGCCGAAGCGGGAGCGGCATGTTGGTGATGTAGATGTCACAGTCCTTGATCAAGCGATGGAGAATGTTCATCCCCTCAGCTGATTTGAGGTTCAGCGTCATCGATCGCTTATTGCGTGCGTCGAGGGCCCAGGTGTAATTGACTTCCGCGTTGGGGGTGAAAGGTAGAACGGCATACTGTCGATAACCGTCTCCGATTTCCGGAACCTCAACCTTAATGACGTCAGCGCCTCGGTCAGCGAGCATCGTGCCGGCAACCGGCCCCGCAATCCAACTACCGACATCAAGGACTTTGAGGCCGTCAAAAAGAAACGAATCGTCTGTCATGGTGGTCCCCTCTTCGAGGGTTGAAAGTATCACAAGGTGGTGGGGTCAATGTAGGGGCGATCCTGAGCTGAATCAGGCTCGACAAATCCACGCAAGGTGTGGGTTACTTGGTGGTCGAAAAAGCTGCGCTTTGACAAGAGCACAAAGGAGTCCCCTATGGCGCTGATGGATCAGATTACGCGGAGTAAAGAGCAAAGCTTCCTAGGTTTGGACGTCCCGCATCTTCTGGAAACTTGGGCCACCAAGGACCCTGAAAAAGCATTCATGATTTGGGAGCCTTTCTCCGGTGAAACCCAGACGCTGACCTACGCTGATTTAGCGTTGAATGCCCGACGCTTCGCGCAAGGACTGGTCGAGCGCGGGGTTAGGACCGGCGACTTCGTGATCATCCATTTGGATAACAGTCCTGAATTCATTGTGTCTTGGTTTGCTTGCGCTTACCTCGGCGCCGTTGCCGTCTCAACCAATACCCGATCGGTCGCGAGAGATCTTTCCTATTTTGCCGAGCACACTGAAGCGGTGTGTGCTATCACGCAGCCGCAGTTTGCTGAAATGATTCGTACAGCGTGCCCAGATATTAATTTCCTTGCGGTCACTGACAATGACGCAGGCGAGGTTGCCTCCGCTTCAGATGCATTGGAAGCAATTCCCTTCGAGGCGCTTTACGCGCCTGACCCCATCCATTTGCGCTCACCGGACCATCAACTGAATCTGTCGGTGCAATTTACGAGTGGCACGACGTCACGCCCGAAAGCAGTGCTTTGGACGCACGCGAACGGGCTTTGGGCGGCCAAAGTTGGCGCTGTACACATGAGGCTCAGGGAAGATGATCGAACGCTGATCTATATGCCGCTCTTTCACACGAACGCTCAGGGTTGGTCCATGCTGCCAACGTTATGGAGCGGCGGCACCTTTGTGTTGCAGCCTAAGTTTTCGGCATCAAGATTTTGGGACCTGTCGCTGAAGTACGCGTTGACCTGGCTTTCAACGATTCCCTTCGCGACCAAAGCCATCATGGGACAGCCCGTGCCCGACCATCAGTATCGTGTTTGGGGTCTGGGTGCCCATGTCAAAAATTTATCTGAACACTTCAAGGTTAAAGTCCTTGGCTGGTGGGGTATGACCGAGATTTTGACGCAGGGCATTATCTCGGATTATGACCATCCGGGCGTTGATGGCAGCATGGGTCGCGTCGCTCCTGAATACGATATTGAGATTCGCCACGCTGAGGGCCGGCTCGCTGAGCCTGGAGAGCGAGGTATCCTGCATGTTCGGGGTGTTCGAGGCGTGACGCTCTTTAAGGAGTACTACCGAAACGACGAAGCTAACGCCAAAGCATTTGACGAGGATGGCTGGTTTGATACCGGTGATATTGTTCGAATGGATGAAAACGGCCATTTGTTTTTCAGCGACCGAGACAAAGATATGCTCAAGGTTGGCGCTGAAAATGTGGCGGCTTCTGAAATTGAAGTGGTCATCATGCAAACGGGGCTTGCGAGCGAATGCGCCGTGGTCGCTCAGAAACACTTTATGCTCGATGAGGTGCCCGTGGCCTTTGTGATACCAACAGGCAGCGGCGACGCCTTAGAGGGTGAGGCCATACTGGCGCGCTGTCGAGAGGACCTGGCAGATTTTAAAGTGCCGAGAGAAGTCATCTTCGTGGATGAATTGCCGCGATCAACGCTCGAGAAGATCGCTAAAGCGGAATTGCGTGCCCGACTCGCGCCGATTACGTCTTAGCGGGATTGGAGACACTTTTGGGTGGCGGAAGGTAAAGTGACCGCGCCGATTCATTCACCTCTACGAAGGGTTGAATGCTGAGAGCTGAGAGCTGA
>CAYZUV010000169.1:0-5104 GCA_964481245.1 uncultured Pseudomonadales bacterium | reverse complement strand
CTTGCCTTAGGTGGCCTTACGGTATGGGAAGACAAATTAATCAACGCGCTACCCAGCGCGGCCTAGGAGAACAACATGGATTTTAGTGATTCACCGCAGGAAGCGGCCTTCCGGGAAGAAGTTCGAGCGTGGATCGGCGCGCATGCACCGACCTACTTGGACGAGCATCTATCGATCAGTGGGTTTGGGTCAACCAAAACGGGCGATTTCGATCCGATTATAGAGGCCAAAAAATGGCAAAAGCAAAAAGCCGATGCCGGCTGGGCTTGTATTCAATGGCCAGCGGATTACGGCGGTCGGGGCGCGACACCCATCGAAAGTGTCATCTGGAACCAAGAGGAAGGTCATTACGGCAAACTGAGTGGCACTTTTATCATTGGCCAAGGTATGTGTGCACCCACACTCATGGCTTACGCCAGTGAGGAACACAAAAAACGGTATTTGCCCAAGCTGGCGAGTGGCGAGGAAATATGGTGTCAGCTGTTTTCCGAACCGCACGGCGGCAGTGATTTAGCTGGCCTTCGGACCAAGGCTGAAAAAGATGGTGATGAGTGGGTCGTCAATGGTCAAAAGATTTGGACCTCCGGCGCGCATTACAGCGATTACGGCATTTTGATCACCCGAACAGATCCGGATGTTGCTAAGCATCGCGGTCTCACGATGTTCTTTTTGGATATGCGTTCAGAGGGCGTGGATATTCGGCCGATCAAGCAGGCCAATGGCGATAGTGGTTTCAACGAAGTGTATTTTGACTCGGTTCGCATACCCGACCATCAGCGGCTAGGCGAGGTGGGCGATGGTTGGCGAGTGGCGCTCACAACGCTGATGAACGAGCGTCTTGCGATCGGCGGCGGGATCGCCACGGGCTTTCCCGAGATCAAAGCGCTCGTGGATGAGGTCCGTCTTTCAAGTGGCACAGCGATCAACGACCGCGCCGTGCGCTCGAAGCTGGCCGATTGGTATGCCAAGAGTGCAGGCCTGAAGAACACGGGGTCCCGGGCCATTTCTCAGCTTTCCAAAGGGGAAATCCCCGGCCCAGAAAACAGCATTGGCAAGCTGGTGGCGGGCGGCATGATGCAAGACATCGCGAAGTTTGCGTTGGATATTCAAGGGCTCGCAGGGCTTATCGACGATCCTGAGCTCGCGCGTAGTCAGGCTCGCATGCAGGCCATGCTGATGCGCTCGCCGGCGGTGCGAATCGAGGGGGGAACGGATCAAATCCTCCGGAATATTATTTCCGAGCGCGTCCTTGGTTTGCCAGAGGATATGCGCGCTGATAAAGGCTTGCCGTTCAATCAGATTCCTACGGGTAGCTAGGCTTCGCTCCCATCCTGAGTGGCGCAGCGAGCAGGGCGGCGGCATCGAGCCGATCTGTATTGTGGAACGGTCAATGCCGCCTCTATCGCGTTGCGGTGCTGGCTCTGTGAAGGCTTAATTCGACTTCAATTCTTGAAGCTCAGTAGCCCCCGGGGCGTAGATTTCGAGCCTGATGGCGTGTCGAGGATGGCTGGCTAAAGCACGCTCCTTGAATTTAAGGGTAGCGACCCCACCAGCCGAGTTCGATGTGACGATGTCTTCTTGTGAGGATCTTGATCTTGGCGTGTGGGTTTGTACTGAGGTCATCCTTGCCTTTCGAACTAGCAACCGCTAACCGAGTACTTCGACTCCTGCAAGTAATCATCAACGGTGCCTGTTCCAGAGGATGGATGCCCGTTCGTCAATTCGATGTGGGCGCCGACTGACCTATGATCCGGTCGGTGATAATGAATGGCAGGCTGGTTGAAGCGGGTTTTGGATCTTGGTTTTTAATCTCGATGTGAGCTGGGGTTGATGACTTGTCGGTGATGGTTCACGTGAGAATCAACAGCCGTCTGGTCCAGAAGTCGGCGATCAGCTCTTCGTGTAGCTAGTAGTCTGGATGGATTACTGACGCTAAAAGTAAGAATGACCGGTCGTCTTCGGCTATGTCGAGATGGAGGTTATGGCTCGCTCGCTAAAAGTCATTCACTAGAAGTCAAAAAAAGCGCCCTAGAGCGCTTTTTGTTCTTATCGCTTCAGGCCTTCGCGATTTGCGGTTTAGAGTGCCGGGCTTTGATTCTTTACATGGACAAACGAAGCGCACCAAGAAAATCTCGCTTGCCAAGTTTGACACCTTCGCCTCTCAGCAGGTCGTAGGTGGTGCTGGCATGGAAGTAGAAGTTCGGGAGCGAGAAGCTCAGCAAGAAGTTGCTGGTGGTAAACGGCATCGACCGCTCGCCCATCCTGAACGTAACGGGCTCATCCGCGCGGGCATCGATCGCTGCGCC
Source organism: uncultured Pseudomonadales bacterium (assembly GCA_964481245.1). Taxonomy (GTDB): domain Bacteria; phylum Pseudomonadota; class Gammaproteobacteria; order Pseudomonadales; family Azotimanducaceae; genus UBA9926. The sequence goes on along the minus strand of CAYZUV010000169.1, from coordinate 2,798 downwards.
ATCCGCGCTATTCACTGCCTCTAACGCATCTTCCAGATATTGGCAGAGGCCAGCGAAGTCCATCTGCAAAGAGCCATCGGGAATACCCGCTTCGCCAGAAAGTGCGCTGCCGAGCGCAACTCGCGAATGGTGAACCACCGAAACAATTTGGAAGTGCATGGGGAGCATGTCATCAATAATTTTTAGGCCCACAATGTCGTCAGGGCTTCGGCCAGCCTCGGCAAAATGATCACCGCCTTTCTTCATGATTTGAATCACGGACGGCAGGATCTGTTGGTATGAGGGGATCACGACTTGGCTAAGAGAAAGGCTCATGGCGGCTCCTAAGGTTGTTAATCGATGCGCAGGCTTGCTCGCATCAGGGTTGGCTAAGACAGATCGTCAGCGAAGAGAGGATCCCAAAATTTCGCGTGCAATGATATGGCGTTGCACCTCACTCGGACCTTCACCAATTCTTCTGATCCGCATTTCCCGGTACCAGCGCTCGAATGGAAAGTCCTTTGCCACACCAAAGCCACCAAACATTTGCACGCAACGGTCGACAACGCGCCCACCCGCTTCGGTGGCCACCAGTTTGGCCATGGCCGCCTCTTTCCGAAAGGGCTCACCGCGATCCGCTTTACTCGCCGCTTCAAGCGTAATCCATAAGGCTTGCCGGATATCGATTTCATTATCGACCAACATCCACTGGATAGCTTGCCGAGATGACAGCGGGGCGCCAAAGGTTTCACGCTCAGGCACATAGTCGAGCGCCATGGCATGGGCTTTTATCGCTACGCCGATACAACCTGCGGCATAAGGAATTCTCTGGCGAGTCAGGCGGTCATTGGCAATGGCGAAACCCTTGTTGACCTCCCCGAGGATATTCGCGTGAGGCACGCGCATGTCCTCAAACTGCAGCTCGGTTGCGTATCTGGCTGAGCGCAAGGTGTGCACGATTCGGCGCACGTGAAACCCGGGCGTGTCGGTGTCTACGATGAAGCAAGTGACGCCCCCTCGGCCCTTTTCAGGGTCTGTACGGGCAAACACCAAGCCGTAATCGGCTCGGTCTGCGCCACTGATCCAGAGCTTGCTGCCATTGATAACCCAGTGATCACCTTCGCGTATCGCTTTGGTCTGAATGGCCCTCGCCGGGTCAGAACCGCCTGAGGGTTCCGACAAACCGAAGAAGCCTTTTTTTTCGCCCGCCAGCGTTGGGTAGAGGTAGCGGGCTTTTTGGTCGTCGGTGGCTTCAAAGAGTTGGGCAAGTCCAGCGCCCCCAAAAACGCCATAGCAAGGTGCATAGAGCCCCGCACGATGCTGAGCCATCTCAACGGCCAGTAGAGTCCGGGTAACGAGATCGAGCTCGGGGCCGCCGTATTCTGGCGGGATATCCATGCCATAGAGGCCCATGGTCTTTGTCTTCTCGCACAGGCGCTCATAATCTTCAGCTGGAATTTCGTCAGCATCAGGATCGAGATGCAGTTCGAGCGGAAGAATCTCTGTTTCAACGAAGCGTCGAACGGTGTCGACCAAGAGCGATTGTTCGTGTGTGAGTTCAAGATCCATGATGAGGGCTGAGTCGTCCTTTCGGTGAGTCTGTGTTGTGAGGGGGTAGCGTTTGATGCGTTGCTTGATACCGCATTAAGCATTCCTGGTAGCGGCTCCAATAGCTTGTTGTAACCTCCCAGCGAACCAAGCTTGCGTCTGGGACGTTGGCCCAGGCTGCTCGGATACTGCCTGACAGCCCTTCTTGGCTACTGCCACCTGCGTAACCAATCAAGAGCACGTTTTCATCGGCATCAGCCAGTTCGAAGATGCCCATATGACCGTGTCCGAGGCTGAGTGTCGACGCCTCATCGGGTGCCCACGAATGCCAGGTTTGGGCCATTAGGTTTGGCTTTCTCTCGATTGGATTGCCATGTCTCGGTTCTTCTTGGGCATGATAGAAATCTCCATGGGGGCAAAGCATTCCATATCAATTTCGATGAGGTGAGGCCCGCCCGCTGCCACCGCGGCCGAAAGCGCAGCCTCGAAGGCGTCCGTGTCCTGAACACGAATACCAGGCACGCCCATGCTCTCCGCCATGCGCGCAAATGCGACTTTACCGAGATCCGTCTCATTGATGCGCCCAAACCGCGTGTCTTGGAGCCATCGCAACACGCCGTAACCCGAATCGTTGCAGAGAATCACAATCACCGGCAGATGGTACTGAGCGAGGGTCGCGAGTTCGGTCGCGTGGAACATAAACCCTCCGTCGCCATGAACGACCACTGTGGTTTTATTGGTGCCAACGGCAGCGCCGAGCGCCATGGGAAAGCCTGGTCCAATGGCGCCGGATGATGGGTTCATGGAAGTTCGAGGCTTCAAAATGGGAAATTGCTGGTTGCCCCAGTTGTAAGCGGAGATCGTCTGATCGCGCACAAAGTTTCCATCCTCCGGAAGGTGCGTTCGAATCGTATCCATAATCTTAGGGAAGTCTTGGCCCAAGCGTTTGCGCATCGCGCCACGCAGTCCATCTCGAGCTTCCCAGATGGCTTGGTTGAATTGCCCGTCGTTACCCTCAGCGTTAGCAAGCTCGCTGATCAAAGCCTCAAGGGCGACTTTTGCGTCAGCAATGATAGGGAATTTGGCATCGTGGGTTCGCCCAACCATACGGCCTTCGATATCGATCTGGACCAAGTCACCCGGTGGCGTCTGTGACTGAAACTGACCATCCACACCCACTGCAAATCGAGTACCGATGGCGATGGTCACATCGGCATCTTGAATGGCTTGGTACATGGCAGCGCTGTTGTAGTAGTTGCCAACGCAGAGCG
>CAYZUV010000168.1:2565-5107 GCA_964481245.1 uncultured Pseudomonadales bacterium | reverse complement strand
TCGAGTAACTCTTCGAGCTCGTTGATCATCTGACGAATCAACTGCTTGGATTGCGTTCGATCTTCTTTTTGGACGTCACCCGATAACCTGGCGCGAGCGCCAGTGATAGTGAAGCCTTGCTCGTAGAGCAGCTCCCGGATCTGCCGAATCATCAACACATCTTGGCGTTGATAGTACCTGCGATTGCCGCGGCGTTTGACGGGGGATAACTGGGGGAATTCTTGCTCCCAATACCGGAGCACGTGGGCCTTTACTGCGCAAAGATCGCTGACTTCACCGATGGTAAAGTATCGTTTGCCCGGAATGGGCGGCAGATCACTCGTCGTCAGGTTTTCCTGCATAGGTTTCGACCCGGGCTTTAAGTTTTTGTCCTGGTTTGAACGTCACAACCCGACGCGCTGAAATAGGAATGTCTTGGCCTGTCTTAGGATTACGACCGGGCCGCGAACGCTTATCTCGCAAGTCAAAATTACCGAAGCCTGATAGTTTGACTTGCTCATTACTTTCAAGCGACTGACGGATTTCTTCAAAAAAGGCTTCGACGATCTCCTTAGCTTCCCGCTTGTTGAGGCCAAGTTCCTCAAACAACTGTTCTGCCATTTCCGCTTTCGTCAACGCGCTCATCTGAAGTTCACCGTAGCTGGGCTTGAAAGGTCCGCTCTAAATGCTGGATGACGGTGGCCATCGCATCGGACACTTCATCGTCTTTTAGAGTGCGGGATGGATCTTGGAAGGTCAACCCTAAACCCACACTTTTTCGTTGATTATCAATCCCTTTGCCCTGATAGACGTCAAAGATTCGAAGCTTGGAAAGCGCACTCCCCGCCACTGCGGTGACTGCTGACCGCAGCTCCGATGCCGACACGCCCAGGTCCACCAGCACTGCAATATCTCGACGAATTTCAGGAAATTTTGAAATTTCGCTCACACTGGGTACCTGATGCGCAAGTAAAGGCGTCGTGAGTAATTCAAATCCATAGCAAGGCGCTTTCAAATCAAACTGAGCCTGAATTGATTCCGATAATCTGCCAATCACGCCAATCTTTTCGTCCTTGAGAAATATGGTTGCCGCTTGCCCAACTTCGAGCCCTGGCACTTCTGCGGCGACGAACTCAAACGCAACCCCAGCGAAGACCGCCTCGAGATCCCCCTTCAAATCATAAAAATCCACGGGGACCTTTTGATTCGCCCAGCTCTCTTCCCAACGATCGCCACTCAGAACACCAGCAATTTTGGTGGTCTGCTCGAGCGTCTCCATAGACAGTGTTTGATTCGCTGGTTGACTGAAGGTGCGGCCGATCTCAAACAACCTAACGTCAAGTCGCTGGCGGTTCTGATTGAAGGTGACCGAGCGGATGAGCCCCGGCAACAGCGTCGCACGCATCACATCCATCTCGCTAGAAAGAGGGTTTTTCAGCGCTACCGGCGTCGCATCTGGAACAAAGACAGCTTGTTGTCCTACATCCACAAAACTGTAGTTGATGGCTTCTGAATACCCACGCGCGATCATACGGTCCCGCAGCGCATGGACGGACCATTGGCCTTCGGCCGCTTCCAACATCGACAACTGTGCCAACGGGCGCGTTACCGGTAAGGCGTTATAACCGACGATTCGAGAGATCTCTTCGATGAGATCGGCTTCGATATTGATATCGAACCGGTGCGACGGCGCCTGCACCTGCCAGGCAGTCTCGTCACCTGAATCACGTTCGAAAGCGAAACCCAAACGGGTCAACGTGTTTTCGATGACACCGGCTTCGATATCCATACCCAAGACGCGTGCCACACGATCTGCTCGCAACCTCACTTCGGCTCGTAAAGGTAGCGACGCCTCTTCCACAGTATCCACGAGTGGACCAGCCTCACCTCCAGCGATCTCGAGGAGTAACTGGGTTGCTCGCTCGATCGCACGGTTTTGGCCGTTAAAGTCAACGCCTCGCTCGAATCGGTGACCAGCATCGGTGTGAAGCCCGTACTGTCTTGCCCGTCCCGCAATCGCCTCCGGGGAAAAGAAAGCCGCCTCAAAGAAGACATCGGTGGTAGTTGGTTTGACCGCGGTGGAAAGCCCACCCATGACGCCCGCCATCCCTATTGGCCCATTGGCATCTGTAATCAGGAGCGTCGTCTCATTCAATTCAACTTCGGCTTTGTTGAGCAATGTGAGTTTTTCGCCCTTTTTCGCCAACCGAACATCAATCCCATCTGTGAGCGCGCCAAGGTCGTACGCATGCATCGGCTGATTGAGTTCCAGCATGATGTAGTTGGTGATGTCGACCACCGGGTCGATCGATCGAAGGCCAGATCGCCGCAGTTTTTCCTTGAGCCAAAGCGGGCTCTCGGCATCGATATTGATGCCTTTGATCACGCGACCCACAAATCGCGGGCATTCGGCAGAGGCCGACAACGTCACCGGGAAGGTATCCTCAATCGTCGCTGGCACGTTTGGAATCGGAGGGAAGGTCAGATCAAGGTCGTTCAATAGACCCGTTTCTCTGGCCAACCCAATCACGCCCAAACAGTCGCTGCGATTCGGCGTGAGATC
>CAYZUV010000168.1:0-2465 GCA_964481245.1 uncultured Pseudomonadales bacterium | reverse complement strand
TTCACCGTGCACACTTTCAATCGATCGGCATTGGGGTGAGGTTCAGTCGATAAAATCTCTCCCACGACTACGCCCGAAAACACATCAGCCACCGGCTCTACGGCATCAACTTCGAGCCCCGCCATGGTGATTTGTGCCACCAGTTCACTCGTAGACAAATCGGGGTTAACCCATTCTCGTAACCACGCTTCGCTGAACTTCATTGGAACTGCTCCAAAAAGCGCAAATCGTTTTCGATAAATTGCCGCATATCGGTGACGCCGTAGCGCAACATGGCAAGACGTTCCGGCCCCATACCAAACGCAAAACCGGTGTACTTTTCAGAATCAATCCCAGACATCTCAAGGACGCGGGGATGCACCATGCCCGAACCCATCACCTCTAGCCAGCCGGTGCTCGAGCATACTCGGCAATGGCCTTCGCCCAAGCAATGCACACACTGTACGTCTACCTCAGCTGAGGGCTCTGTGAATGGGAAATAGGAAGGGCGAAAACGCACTTTTAAATCATCGCGCTCAAAAAAGACCCTCAAGAACTCGATGATCGTGCCTTTCAAATCGGCAAAGCTGCACTGCTCGTCGATGAACAGGCCTTCGACCTGATGGAACATGGGTAAGTGAGAAGGGTCTGGCGGATCGACGCGATAAGTCTTACCGGGGCAAATCACTCGAATCGGTGGCTCGCGCGTTTCCATGGTGCGCACTTGCACGGGCGACGTGTGGGTGCGCAGCAAGAGCGAATCAGAGAAATAAAAAGTGTCGTGCATCGCCCGCGCGGGATGATGGGCCGGAATATTGAGGGCTTCGAAATTATGGTAGTCGTCTTCGATTTCAGGTCCTTCCACCACTTCGTAACCCACGCTGGTGAAAAAGGCTTCGATACGGCGCAAGACTCGCGACACCGGATGCATTGCGCCTCGCGCCACTGCGCGACCCGGCAGGGTCACATCAATGGCGCTGGCCTTGGATCGACTGGCGGCTTCCGCCGCACTTAGCGCCTCTTTTTGCCGATTAAGCGCGTCACCAATGGCTTCTTTCAGCTGATTGATGGCCGCGCCGGCCGCAGGGCGCTCGTCTGAAGAGAGTTTGCCCAACCCCTTTAAGAGTTCGGTCACAGCCCCTTTCTTACCCAGGAGCTGGACGCGTAACTGCTCAACATCCGCAGTGGTTGCGGCGGCTTCGATCGATGAGAGCGCGCTGGCTCGAAGTGTGTCTAGATCCGACATCGGTTAATTCCCTCAACATGCACAGCCGTGCAAAGAGGCCTTATGCCGCTGCCAGTGCTTCTTTTGCCTTTTCTGCGAGGGCTGCAAAGGCCGCTTCTTCGTTCAGCGCGAGCTCAGCAAGCACTCGGCGGTCGATCTCGATATTGGACTTCTTCAAGCCATCAATCATGCGGCTGTAGGACAAGCCATGCTCACGAGCGGCCGCATTGATCCTTTGGATCCAGAGGCCTCTGAACATTCTCTTCTTCACTTTGCGGTCGCGGTAGGCGTACTGACCCGCTTTCGTGACCGCTTGCTTGGCAACGCGGAAGACTCGGCTACGCGCACCGTAGTAACCTTTCGCTGCTTTTAAAATTTTCTTGTGGCGACGATGCGCCGTCACTCCACGCTTAACTCTTGGCATGATGCTTTCCTCAGGAATTCATTAATCAATGCACCGTTTGATGGTGCCTTAAGTCGCTCGACCTAGTCGCCTAACATTCTCTTGATGAGCGGCGTATCCGCAGCTGCAACGGTCTTCATACCGCGCAGATGGCGCTTACGCTTGGTTGGCTTTTTGGTCAGGATGTGATTCCTGAAGGACTGACGGTGCTTGTAGCCACTGGCACGTTTTTTAAAACGCTTGGCTGCACCACTGTTGGATTTCAACTTTGGCATGTTTGCTACTCCGCAATTCATTTTCAATGAGCGACTGTGTGGAGCATCCAACTCACGAAACACAGCGCTTCCAGGCGGCGACGGGGTCTTTAGAACCTCTTCGTCTCAGTTGTTCTAACTTGAAATCAAGCGTCGGCTTCGACGGCCTCTTCGGCTTCGTTCGCTGCCGCTTGATTACCGCTTTTCTTCTTTGTATTCGGTGCCAGCACCATAATTAGCTGCCGCCCTTCCATCTTCGGGAATTGTTCCACGGTCCCCAGTTCAGCGAGATCGGCTTCGATGCGTTTCAGCAATTCAATACCGAGCTCCTGGTGGGCCATTTCTCTTCCCCTAAAACGGAGCGTCACTTTGGCTTTGTCACCATCACTCAGGAACCGTGTCAGGTTGCGTAGTTTTACCTGATAGTCCCCTTCTTCCGTTCCTGGTCGGAACTTCATCTCTTTGACCTGCATGCGGCGTTGCTTTTTCTTCGCTGCCGCTTTGTCTTTTTTGGCCTCGAATACCATCTTGCCGTAATCGAGGATCTTGCAAACCACAGGGTCTGCATCTGGAGCGATCTCAACTAAGTCTAGTTTGGCTTCCA
>CAYZUV010000167.1:0-5166 GCA_964481245.1 uncultured Pseudomonadales bacterium | reverse complement strand
TCGCGATACCACGCAGCGTCTTGACGCAGCCCACGCATCCCGGTTCACTAAGCGCGCAGAAAGAGGACCCCTTGATGAGAATCGGTATCGGCGGCATCAACCACGAAACGAACACCTACTGCCCTCAGCTCACCCCGCTGTCTGCCTTTACAAGGCTCACGGGCGAGCGATTATTGCGGCGCTCTGGCACAGAAACCCCGGTGGGCGGCGCGATCGACGCGTGTCGAGCCTTGGGCATCGAGCCCATTCCTCTGATGGCCGCTTGGACTCAGCCCTCGGGCATCATCGAAGCGTCTGCGTATGAAACCTTGAAACAAGACATTCTGGACACTGTTGCTGCCGAGTGGCCACTCGATGGGATATTCCTCGATCTACACGGCGCGGGCGTCGCTGAGGGCGTAAGCGATTTAGAGGGCGACTTGACTGAGGCAATAAGGGCACAAGTGGGCAGCGTGCCGATCGTTGCCACTTTCGATCTGCATGGAAACGTGACACAGCGCATGGCTGATCAATTGGACGGAGTGTTTGCTTGTCACGAATACCCGCACATCGATTTGCACCACCGGGCGCGCGAGGCCATTGAACTCATCCTTCGCATGCAAAATGAGGGTCTTACCACCGAGCGCGCCGTGGTCTCAATCCCCATGCTCATGCCAACTACCACCACTTTTCACGGCATCGGGAAAGCCACGATCGACCGGATTAAGGCCATAGAGAAAACAGAAAACTTGATAAATATCAGCTGGTTCCATGGTTTCCCTTACGCAGATACCCCTCATGTTGGCATCCATCTCGTGCTGACGGGCGTTGCCAATCAGCATAATTTAGCGGCGATTGGTGAAAGCCTAGCCGCCTCAATCTGGGCAGTGCGCGACGAATTTCGGATACCGGGCCTTTCGGCAACCGAAGCCTTAGACCAGGCGCTCAACGCCTCGAGTGAGGGTCTTGCTGTCATCAACGAGACCTCAGACAACCCGGGTGGCGGGGCACCTGGCGATGGTACGCATCTATTGAAGGCGATGCTTGAAGCTGACGAACCGGCCACCTGCTTTGGGTTCATTGTGGATCCTCAAGTCGCTGCTCTGGCTCATGAGATGGGGGTCGGCGCGGTTCTTGAGACTGAACTCGGCGGCAAGACCGATGCCATGCATGGCGAGCCTCTACCCGTCTCGGCATACGTCAAGGCGCTCCACGACGGTAAAATCATCATGCAAGCCATGTTCAAGGGCACACCCATGAGTCTCGGCCCCATGGCACGCCTGGTCATAGGTCAAGTCGAGGTCATCGTGGTCTCGAATCGCTCGCAGACCTTCGACACTGAACCCTTTCTTGCCCTGGGTATCGATGTCCATCGCATGCGCGTCGTGGCACTGAAGTCATCCAATCACTTCCGAGCAGGCTTTGAGCCCATCGCAAAGACCATCATCACCGCAGATACGCCGGGGTTTACCACGCACCAAATCGAACGATTTGAGAAAACCTCAAGCCCGCACCCGCTTTGGCCAATCTCACCTAGCGCGCCTTTGACCTTCTTTTCCTAGTGTCACAAACATGATGCGAGAGAGACGCTAATCGGCTGGCATGTTCGCTCAGGTCGGACACTGCACACGAAGCAGCTCGGTGTTGAGCAGATCCTTGACGAGCAGACAAGTGCGATTGGCTAAGCATCTAAGAAGGAGATAACCTCTTGTCCTCTAGGTTCATAGGGGGTGACGCCATGCACGTCCTTCTCCTCTTGGCGATCACTGTGGCAATTTTCCTGCTCGTCCTTCTCTGGATCAGGTGGCGTCAGCGGGCGATGGTTGAACTGTCGAGCGATGCTGGCCTAACGCTCCTACCGAGCGCACCCATCCGCGACGTTCTCCCATACGCCAGCTCGTTCAAGAGCCTTCCAAAAAATGCAAACACGGCGACCAATTCGATACAAAAGGACGGCGTTACGCTGGCATTCGATGCCACGGTAGGTCACGAGGCACGAGCGACCGTGTTGGTTTACGCGTGGCATTACCCAGAACTCGGCGTGTGCATCAAGCCAAAAACCATCCTCTCCCGGGTTGCACATCGTTTTAACCCCGCTTTGGATCTGAATTTCGAGCATGACAAGACGTTTTCACGGAAATATGCCATTGAGGCTGTGAATCAGGCTTTGGTTGCCGAATTCTTTGATGACGACACCCGATTGCAGTTTCGACAGACGATGATGAGCCGCTATACCCTAGAGATCAGACTGAATACCGCAATCCTGCATCGCTATGGCCGGCGTCTTGGTGCATCAAACCTGCCTCGAGTTCACCGCGAGGGCCAGCGATTGATCGACGGTCTCGCGACGCGAGCTGCCGCTCTAGGCCTTGAAAACAAGCAGATGACTTCGTAGCCAGCGGCAAGCAATACGGCGGCATCAAGAACCATTTCGATGGGCTCGTTATCGACGACGCTTTGAGCACCACAATGTTACCCAACCCGAGCATTTTCGCTTTCAATCGCCGATCTTCAGTTTTGAGCTGCGGCAGTGCCCGCTGCCGCAGGGCACTTTGGAACTTTTGCTTGGCCCTCTATCTGAAAGCCTTTTTCATTGAAACGTTTTGACACTGGCAGGCTTCTTCTATGAAAGGCTCTGGCACTGGCCGTCTTTTGCCCCATGAAATTTTAATCACGGGAATTCGGCCTTTCTTCCTCAGAGTAGGCGATCCGGAAGAATTCGGTGGAGAACCGGTTTCACGGCATCCGAAATGGGCTGGCCGAGCACCAATTGAGTCGCGAGGCGCGCCATTGCAGGCGCACTCTGAACGCCATAACCGCCTTGCCCGGCAAGCCAAAAGAACCCTTCTGTTCTAGGGTCGGGTCCAACCACAAACGTGCGATCGGGCGCGAAGGTGCGCAGACCCGCCCACGTATGACTCGGTTTGGCATCCCCGTGATCGATGACCCGTTGATACCGATCAATCGCGATGGCCACATCAAGCTCTTCAGGTTGCGCATCGCATGGAGGCGAATCGGTCTCATCTGCGGGAGACACCATGAGCTGACCCGACTCATGTTTGAAGTAGACCGTTTCATCAATATCAATGACCATCGGCCAACTTTGGGTCTGCCATTCTGGTTTGGGTTGAACCAAGCACGCGGTTCGGCGCTTCGGCTGAAGCCCCAACCCTTGAAGGCCCGCCACCGAGGCGATTTGGTCTGCCCAGGCGCCTGCTGCATTCACGATGTTGGGCGCATGAATGGATTCACCACTTTCCAGTTTCACTTCCCATCCCGCCGACTTCGATTCGATAGCCACGACCTGTGCATCGAACCGAATCTGGCCACCATGGGCTCTAAACTTCCGCTGATAGCCCTGCAAAATGGCGTGCACATTGAGGTCGCCACCCTCTGGGTCTAGAAGGCCAATAGAAAGAGACGCATTAAGCGGCGGCACTAAATCGCGAAGTGCTTCACCCTCCAGCCGCTGCAACCACGGCTGGGCCTTTTGCATCGTTGCAATCGCATCCTCGCGCTTAGCCTCCGCGACAAATAGCGATGCCCGAGGCTCGAGCAACTGATCATCGAAATAGTCTTTGGGATGCTGATAGTCCTCCGTGCTTTCGCGAGTCAGCACTTGCACGACGTCATTGCCATAAGCCGGCGCGAAATAGGCCGCCGAACGGCCGCTCGAGTGATAGCCCGGTTGTGACTCCCGCTCGAGCAGCAGCACTTTACAACGCCCGCTTAATTCAGCGGCGGCAGAGATTCCTGCCACGCCACCGCCGATGACGATTACATCTAGTCCTGTCATTGATTCCTGCCGTCAAGTGCAGCCCTGATGCTACGTCTTGATTAGGTCGCAAGCAACGTTCAACCCGCCGCCAATCAAGCAGTCACGCCTAGGATGTCGAGCCACTGCGTTACGGTGGTGAGGAACATCAAAAGGCGTGCTCCACGATCGATGAGCAGGAACTGAGAGCCTTGCCAGCGTGGGGCCCGTTCTGCTTGAGCTTTGCTCATTAATGGGGCTCACGCGCGCGCGAAGTGGCGGATGTTACTATCAACAGATTCCACTCACCGACAGCTAACGAAGTGACTAGAAAGAAAACGGTCGCGCTACTGGGGCTCTTAGTCATCACATTTCTCGCCTTTCACTCTGTGGTGGACCCAACCGGTCGACACTACATCTCAATGGCAAATTGCCTTGAAGCGAGCACCGGGACCTCAGATCAAGCCTGTCGCCATGCGTTCTTTGGCATACCGTTGTGGGCGCGTTGACTTGAGCCCGACCGAGTCCTAGTTGCCTTACACTGCCCTCGCCGGTGAGCGTCTCGGTGCGCGTGAAGGCCTCGTCGAGGCGTCGAGCCAACCCTAAGCTCGAAAGCCTAGGTAATCAGCCCGAAACATGGGATCGGTTCCATGCGACTTTGAACGCAATCGACTGGCCCACGTCAAATCCCGCTGGTCTGGGTATGCCGACTCTAGGCCCCTTCGGCTGGCCTTGCCGACGCCTCTTTCGAGCACATGTTCCGGGTATCTCGAACTTCTGGACGCACTAATGGCTCGTTTAATGCCAAAACACTCAGATCAAATTCGCGCGCTCATCAGGAAGGCAGTGCGTACTCCGCAATATTTCCAGATCAGCGCACCGTCACTTTCCCGGGCAGCCAACGCCACTTGCAAGAGAGCTTATTAGGAAATACCGCCCCGTTGTTGCGGACCTGAAGGATTAAGGCGAGACTCAGTCGATCACACAAGAGAGAGCCCTATGAGCGAACTAACCTACTTTGAGCGTCGAAAAATTCAGATGGAATATGCGGTCCCACTGATTCGTGATCTTCAAGCCATCTTAGGGGAGGAAACCATCTTAAAGGCTCTTGAAGAACGCACGCGCAGGCAAATTGAAACGACGCCGGATGGCGGTCAACCAGACTTTTCCCGGATGGCCGAGGGCACCAAAGTCTTCGCCGCGGGTGATGCGCTCCAATACGAGGTCATTGCTGCCGACAACACCGCCTTTGATATGAATGTCCATCAGTGCCAATACGCAGAGATGATGGAAGCCCTCGGCGGGCGAGACATAGGACATCACTTGGTCTGCAACGGCGATTTCGCGGCCGCCAAACGCATCGGCATGCGACTTGATCGCACTCAGACCAGGATGCAAGGCGCCGATTATTGCGATTTTAGGTATCGCACGAG
>CAYZUV010000166.1:0-5174 GCA_964481245.1 uncultured Pseudomonadales bacterium | reverse complement strand
CGATCAAAGGACTAAGCGATCAAAGGACTTAGCGATCAAAAGGCTCAGCGATTAAAGATCTTGCGATGAGCCAGGCCGCGAAAAAAGGGAAATAGCCGTAAATAAACCGCCAAAAGTTAAACCAAGAGGCAATTAGCCAGAAAAAAGGAAGACCTTTCAGCACAAGCGAGCGAAGGAGAGGGTCACAGCCCGCGGGAGCATGCGACCGATCGCACCCGCTTCAGCTCGATCACACAAAGTAGAACGTCGATGACTATTGCTTCAAAAGCGCTGGGCCGACATCATTAAGGAGATCAAAAACGATGGATGCAAGAGTGGCAGAAGATAAAGATCCCAATAAAGAACGTGCGCTAACCGCGGCGCTGTCTCAAATCGAACGGCAATTCGGAAAAGGCGCCATGATGCGTCTTGGTGATACCCCTCAAACGAGGATCCCCTCCATTTCTACAGGGTCTTTAGGTTTGGATATCGCTCTGGGCATTGGTGGATTGCCTCGTGGTCGTATCGTAGAGATCTACGGGCCGGAGTCGTCAGGGAAAACGACGCTCACATTGCAGGTCATTGCTGAAGCGCAACGAAATGGGGGAACCTGCGCGTTCATAGATGCAGAGCATGCGCTTGATCCCATCTACGCACAAAATCTTGGTGTTGATATTGATAACCTCCTGGTGTCTCAGCCAGACACTGGGGAACAGGCGTTAGAGATTTGTGACATGGTGGTCCGTTCCGGCGCCGTGGATGTGGTCATTGTCGATTCAGTTGCGGCGCTCACCCCGAAGGCCGAAATTGAGGGTGACATGGGCGATCACCATGTTGGGTTGCAAGCGCGACTGATGAGTCAAGCGCTGCGGAAGATGGCGGGGAATATTAAGAATTCCAACACGCTGGTGATATTCATTAATCAGATCCGTATGAAAATTGGTGTCATGTTTGGGAGCCCAGAAACCACCACAGGTGGTAACGCTTTGAAGTTTTATTCCTCGGTACGGTTGGATATCCGCCGTATTGGCAGCATCAAGGAAGGTGACGAAGTGGTCGGCAGTGAAACACGGGTCAAAGTCATCAAAAACAAGGTGGCACCGCCCTTTCGTCAGACCGAATTTCAGATCATGTACGGGACGGGTATCTACCGCTTAGGAGAAGTCATCGATTTAGGTGTTCAACAGGGCCTGGTAGATAAAGCGGGTGCTTGGTACAGCTACAAAGGCGATAAAATTGGTCAAGGCAAGAAAAATGCCTGCGACTATTTGCTCGAACACACGGAAATCGCCGAGGAAATCGAAGCGGAATTACGTCGCCGATTGCTGAGCAATGACCCTGCGCCTGAAGCGCCGGACGTCGAAGATGTTGAGGAACTGGATGCGTGATCTTTGGTCTCTGAGTCAAGTGAGCTACTGACTCGGGATCTCCTCTCAATATGGCCAGCGATCACCAAGATAAGCGAGAGAGGCAACAGAGCGGTTGTAAACTTGCTGTTGGTGATGGCTCGCCTTGGATAAAGGCCTCGGATTTATTAAAGCCACTGTCTTCTGAGTCTGGCGCTGAAATGTCTTCTCCAGTTCGCTCATTGAGGCGCCGCCGCTCGTTTTCAGTTTCGAGTCTCACCCAAAGCGCGCCCTCAGACGCATCAACCGGTTGGAGGTCGGAAAGCGAGCGAATGGAAGAGCTGGAAGCGCGAGGGCCAGAGTTAACAAGATCTAGAATGAGGCCGCCCGAAAAGAAAGCGTCCGCAAAGAAAGCTTCTGTAAAAAAAGCCTCCACAAATAAAGCGCGCGAAAAAAAAGTGCCTGAAGTAGACCGGTCCGAAACTGAAAGTCCCGTAACTGAAAGTCCCGTAACTAAAAGGTATGAGACTGAAAGACCCGAAGTAGAAACGCCTGTCACAGAGAGCGGACCATCGGAAGCGCTGAATCAAAAGGCATTCGCGCAACGGTACAACGCATGTCTGGATTGGCTCTCGAGACGAGAGCACAGCGCATTCGAACTTGAGCGGAAACTCAACGGACGGTTTCCTGAAGAGGGCAACCTGGTTCCACTGGTGCTCGCTCAGCTCCAAGCATCAGGATTGCAAGACGATTATCGGTTTGCCGAAATGTTGGTTCGTTACCGAGCCTCGAGAGGTCAGGGGCCCATCAAAATTAGAGCAGAGCTCAAATCTAAAGGGGTCGCCCAGGATGTCGTCTCTGAGGCTTTATCGGGATCAACCTTCGATTGGTCTGAAGTCGCATCGTCCGCCATTACGAAGAAGTATGGTGAGCCGAGCGAAACGTCGCTCACGCCTAAGGAACGCGCGCGCCGACAACGATTCCTCCAAAGTCGCGGATTCCCCTATGAACACATCGTGGCTGCTTTATAATGAGCGGCTTTGATTGGTGAGCCCGTAGCGCTGAGTCTCGGGTTCTGAGGAGCCCATTCCATGGACAGCAACCAGATTCGTCAGGCCTATCTCGACTATTTTGCCAGTCAAGGGCACACCGTCGTCGAGTCATCCTCCCTTGTCCCAGACAATGATCCGACGCTCTTGTTCACCAATTCGGGGATGGTTCAGTTCAAGGAAGCCTTCGCGTTGCGAGAAGATCGAGGCTATACCCGAGCCGCTAGTTGTCAGCGATGTATCCGCGCGGGCGGAAAACACAATGACCTGGATAACGTGGGGTACACCGCAAGGCATCACACCTTCTTCGAAATGCTGGGTAATTTCAGCTTTGGCGATTATTTCAAGAGTGAAGCCATTCGCTTTTGCTGGGAGTTCTTAACTGAGACTATCGGACTACCCAAGGACAAACTGTGGGTCACGATTCACGACAGCGATGATGAAGCCTGGAATATTTGGGTAAACGAAATTGGCTTCGATCCCGAGCGAATGAGTCGAATGGGGGATAAAGATAACTTTTGGACCATGGGCGATACAGGACCCTGCGGTCCCTGCTCCGAGATCTTTTACGATCATGGTCCAGATGTTCCAGGTGGTCCGCCGGGTAGTCCGGATGACGATTTAGACCGATATATCGAGATTTGGAATCTGGTCTTCACTCAGTTTGATCGTCAGGTTGACGGCACTTTGATCCCCCTGCCGAGCCCTTGTGTTGATACCGGAATGGGCCTGGAGCGACTTGCGGCTGTATTGCAGCACGTTCATAACAATTACGACACGGACTTATTTCAGCCGATCATTCGCGAAGCGGCCCGGATCTTGTCGGTTGAAGATGTCGATCATCCCTCATTGAAGGTGATCGCAGATCATTTGCGTTCAGCTGTGTTTTTGATTGCCGATGGGGTGCTGCCCTCAAACGAAGGGCGGGGTTACGTGATGCGACGAATTATTCGTCGAGCACTGCGCCATGGTCATGCACTCGGCGCCACGGAACCCTTCTTTTGCAAACTCGTCGATGTGCTTGGGCTGACTATGAGCGGAGCCTACCCCTTCGTTAAATCCATGCAGGCTCAAATAGAACGGGTCCTTGAAAAAGAAGAAGAACAATTTCAGCTCACGCTTGACCAGGGGATGCGCATTTTAGAAGAGGCGCTCACGACGTTGCAGGACCAAACGATTCCGGGTGATCTGGTTTTCAAGCTCTACGATACGTTCGGGTTTCCCACAGATTTAACCGGTGATATTGCTCGAGAACGTGGACTCTCGTTGGACATGGCAGGCTTCGAAGCGTCGATGGCGGCGCAACGGGAACGAGCTCGCTCGGCCAGCCGTTTCGCCGCGGCTGCGGGTCAAGACTTCGGTTACGAAGGCACGACAACGTTTACTGGATACGAAGCCTTGAGCACCGAGTCCAAGGTAGTTGCGCTGTATCGAGACAATCAAGCAGTTGAGTCAGTTCATGCGGGGGATGAGGGTTACATCATTCTGGAGGAGACACCGTTTTATGCGGAGAGCGGCGGTCAGGTGGGTGATAAGGGTCGATTGATCCTGGAAGACACCCAAATCACGGTTTTGGACACCATCAAATCCGAAGAAGCACACGTGCACAGAATTCGGGTAGATGAAGGCACGGTGGCCCTCGGGGCACGCTGCCTTGCCGAGGTGGCTGCAGATCAGCGCGTTGCAACCGCGCGTCATCACTCAGCCACCCATCTACTGCATGCCGCGCTCAGAACCGTTCTGGGCACGCATGTGAACCAGCGAGGATCCTTGGTTGATGGCGAAAAACTTCGGTTCGATTTCTCACACTTTGAAGCTGTGACATCAGACGAACTCGATCAGATCGAATCCCTAGTGAATGAGGAGGTGTTGCGAAACACCGCGGTCATCACCGAAGAAATGTTGATTGAGGATGCGAAGGCAAAGGGTGCGATGGCGCTTTTTGGTGAGAAATACTCTCAAGAAGTTCGAGTTTTGACCATGGGTGAGGGTTTCTCGATTGAGCTATGCGGTGGAACGCATGTGAAGAGAACAGGGGATATTGGCTTGTTCAAAATCATCTCTGAACAAGGCATTGCGTCTGGCGTTCGTCGTATCGAGGCGGTGGCTGGGCAGGTTGCATTGAAAAGGGTCAATGGTTTTGAGCGCAAGCTGCTTGACGTAAGCCGACAGCTTAAAACGGAGCCAGCACTCCTTGAGCAGCGGATTGAATCGATGTTAGAGACCAATCGCCGCCTGGAGCGAGATCTGCAGCAACTCAACGCTCGACTGTTGACGGGTGAATCGAGCCAGGATGATGTGGTGACGATCGAAGGTATCTCGTTGATTGCCAAGCGAGTGGAGGGTGTGGACCCTAAGTCGTTGCCCGATGCGGTAGATAAGATGAAGAACAAGTTAGGCTCGGGCGTGGTGATCCTTGCTTCTGTGCAGGATGGACGCATCGCCTTGATCACGGGAGTGACCCAAGACTTAACTGATCGCTTGGATGCGGGCTCGATCGTAAACCATGTGGCTTCTCAAGTCGGTGGCAAGGGCGGCGGTCGTAAGGATCTGGCGAGAGCCGGGGGTGATCAGATTGATCATCTCGATTCCGCGCTATCGTCAGTCTCTGATTTCATCGCAAAAACACTGGCTTAATGAAGCGAAAGCTTTAGAATGCGCGGCTTTCAGTGAGCTGGGTAGTGAGCTGGGCGAACCTCTGAGCGACTCTCCGTATTTGGCTGTCTTGCAGTCAACCGGTCTCGCCAGAGCCTAAAGATAAAGGACGGATTGTGTCGCGATTGGTGATGAAGTTTGGTGG
>CAYZUV010000165.1:0-5189 GCA_964481245.1 uncultured Pseudomonadales bacterium | reverse complement strand
TCAGCTCTTCAGCTCTTCAGCTCTTCAGCTCTTCAGCTCTTCAGCTCTTCAGCTCAGGTTCCCATCTTTTGCCCTGTTTAGGCGAATGTTTCGGATATTTCTTACGTTTTGCTGCTTGGCCCTTTCGGCCGCTCGATCAATCGATCACTTGGACA
This sequence comes from uncultured Pseudomonadales bacterium, assembly GCA_964481245.1. GTDB lineage: Bacteria > Pseudomonadota > Gammaproteobacteria > Pseudomonadales > Azotimanducaceae > UBA9926. The sequence goes on along the minus strand of CAYZUV010000165.1, from coordinate 5,034 downwards.
AACAGTCATTTCGAGCCCTCTATAGAACGATCGCCCCCCAAATTCAGCTTTCGTCATCCGCCGGTTCGATCTCCGACACCAGTGGGTGCTGGTTTTCCTGCGCGTACTGGTTCACCTGTGCACACTTCGTTTCGGCAATATCCTTGGGATAAATGCCACAAGTGCCTTTACCTGTGCGATGGACCATCAACATGATCTGTGTGGCTTTCTCGCCATTCATGCCAAAAAACGTCTGCAGCACCTCGACCACAAATTCCATGGGTGTGTAGTCATCGTTCAGCATCACGACCTTCCAGAGTGGCGGCTTGGCAAGTTTGGGCTTCTCTGGCGCTACAATAAGGCCAGTATCCCCTTGACGCTCGCTCGGGTCGTCGTCGTGATCCGCGAGCCTCGGGGCCTCGGTCGCCCTTGTCCACATAGGGACATCAGACCCACTGAGCGAGGCGTCGCCCGTTGGCGAGTTATAGGATCGCCCCTGGCTCGAAATCAGTTGTTCTCTTGGCTTTGCTTGAAACGACATGCGGTCTCTGTCTTTTAATTCTACGTTTTCACTTTGCTTTATCGGTGCCTGCATCAAGCCACCCTCCCACAGCGCGCGGCTCCATCGCCTTGTTTTGATTGTACGCAAAACGATGCCAAGTCGATGCGCCCTAAACGGCGTGCCCAAAGGCATCGCATCGTCTCGTCGTGATCAACTCGCAGGCTACACCAAAACGTAAATGCGCACGCACCCACTCCCTAAGCGACCCGGTCCAATATTAAAAATTCTCGAACGCCTCTAACCCTACCTACTCACTATGTGGCTGAGCGGATCAATTTCCAAGCCCTTGGCGGCGATTAAGCACGATAACCCTTCCTCCAGAAGGGTATGATCAAGATTCTCCGAGGCTCCGTGTCTAGAAATCCGAGGACACGCTTGCTCGATTCAAAGACGATCAGGCAGGCTCAAGGATGCTATGAGCTGATCCCGAAAACTAGATCCACTCTGAGATCACATGAGACTCTCACCGTTGCCATGAAAGAAAACCTTATCCTCTTCAATAAACCCTACGGCGTGGTCAGCCAGTTCACAGGCGAAGATAGAAACCTCAGCGCGTATGGCTTACCACCGCATTTCTACGTCGCAGGTCGCTTGGACAAAGACAGCGAAGGATTACTGCTCCTAACTAACTCTGGATCGCTCCAAGCACGCATCAGTCATCCGCGGTACAAAATGGAAAAAACCTATTGGACCCAGGTTGAAGGTCTGCCGTCAGAGGCAACACTGGATCGATTACGCAAGGGCGTACAGCTCAAGGATGGGATGACGGCACCGGCCAAAGCCCGCCTCATCCAGCCCTCCGTATTGGTTCGCGATCCACCGATTCGAGTTCGGCCTTCGATTCCTGATCAATGGGTCGAGCTAACGCTGAGAGAGGGCAAAAATCGCCAGGTGCGGCGAATGACCGCAGCTGTTGGTCACCCGACCCTTAGACTGATTCGCGTAAAGATTGGTGATTGGACGCTGGGAGATTTATCGCCGGGCAACTGGGTGGCTATCACGGTGAATCTACCCGTCACCCCCAACGGAAAGAAACCCTTTCACCCGCGCTAATCTTTTGTGTCGCGTACGGTCTCCCAAACCGCTTGCGCGGCTTGATCAGACCCTCGCATAGCAAGCCACTGCTCACCTCCGGATCCGCGCTGTTCACGCTTCCAGAACGTGGCCTGCGTTTTAAGGTAGTCCATCACAAAGTGACACGCCTCGAACGCGTCGCCTCGATGCGCGGAGGCGACCGCCACCAAGACGATGTTGTCACCCGGGGTTAGCTGCCCAACTCGATGGATCACGACCACACCCAGCATCGAAAACCGAGCCGAGGCGGCCTGTAAAATCTTAGCCAACTGCTTCTCGGTCATTCCAGGGTAATGTTCCAGAAACAGCGATGTGACGCTTTCGTCATCATTAACGTCGCGCACTGAACCGGTAAATGTGCAGATGCCGCCCACAGCGCCAGATGCATGCTTGAGTTCACTCAGCACATCATCAACGCTGAAATCGACTTCTTGGATCTGAATCCGCGAATACACGCTAGCCTCCAGTCACCGGGGGGAAGACACCCACTTCATCACCATCGGTCACAGGGTGATCTATGCTGACCATTTCGTGATTGACTGCAAGGAGCAGCGTCTCTGACTCGAACAGCGTGAGCAGGGTTTGACCATCGGGCGCTTCTATCCTTGCGAGCACCTCAGCAACCGTCTGCGCGCCCTCGGAACTCTCGATTGAATCGGCATCCCGGGACAATCTCGCTCTAAGACTGGCAAAGTAACGTACGTGGATCATGAGGCGCGGTAATCCCCACTTCGACCACCAGATTTTTGCTCGAGCCGGATATTTTGCAACTGCATGCCTTTGTCTACCGCCTTACACATATCGTAGATCGTAAGAGCCGCCACTGAAACCGCAGTCAATGCCTCCATTTCGACCCCTGTGGCATCCTTGACCTTGCAAGTTGCCTCAATATCAACCTTCGACTGATCGTGATCCAAAGAGAAGGTCAGGTCGACGGATGAGAGATTGATGGGATGACAAAGCGGGATCAATTGACTGCACTGCTTGGCCGCTTGAATGCCGGCAATCTTAGCCACGGTTAGGACATCACCTTTCTTGTGGGCAGCATCACGGATCATACTCAGCGTCTCTGGCTGCATCACCACGCAACCCGATGCTACCGCGGTTCTGTTCGTCGTGGGTTTATCTCCCACATCCACCATTTTGGCCGCGCCCGACCCATCAATGTGTGTGAGCTTCTTTTCAGGCATAATTCCCACTTCCCTTTCCCCAAACTGTGTTGGACTCGGCATGCGTTGGACACCGCATATCACGGTTGCGGCCATTGTAGCGCGGAACGACACGTTCCTGATGGTCAGCGAACATGAACAAGGTCAATTGGTGATCAATCAGCCGGCCGGGCATGTCGAACCCAATGAATCGATCCTAGACGCTCTACATCGTGAAGTGTTGGAGGAAACCGCTTTTACGGTCCGAGCGGAACATCTTGTAGGCATCTACCGCTACCTATCAACAAGCAACGGCATCGAATATTTGCGCTTCTGCTACGCGTGCGAACCCCTCGAAAATACCCATCGCGCTTTGGATAATGACATTGAAGCAGTCGAATGGCTCACCCGAGAAGAGATTCTAAAACGCCCTCATCGAAGCCACTTGGTCTCCCGATGCCTTGACGATTTTGATGCCGGGCATCGCGTGCCACTCGACCTCATCTACTGGGACAAATCATCATGAACGCCGAATCGAACAAGGGCCAGAAGGTGATTGTTGGTCTATCAGGCGGTGTAGATTCGTCCGTCGCTGCGCTCCTTCTACGGGACGCTGGTTATCAGGTGGAAGGTCTTTTCATGAAGAATTGGGAGGAAGACGAGGACAGCGAATACTGCACAGCCAAAAAAGACCTCGCCGATGCGACGGCTGTCGCGACGCATCTCGGCATACCTCTGCACCGAGCCAACTTTGCAGCGGAGTATTGGGACAATGTGTTTGAGCATTTCCTCGCTGAATACGAAGCCGGCCGAACACCCAATCCTGACGTGCTGTGTAATCGAGAGATCAAGTTCAAAGTGTTCGTCGATTACGCCCGTCTTCTTGGCGCTGACTTCATTGCGACCGGTCACTATGCGCGGACGCGAGCCAGCGCCAATACCGTGGAATTGCTGAAGGCGCTGGATCTAAGCAAGGACCAATCGTATTTCTTGCAGGGCGTGTCGGCCTCACAACTCAAGGACTGCCTTTTCCCATTGGGAGAGATCGAAAAACGCGATGTCCGCCGCATGGCCGAAGCAAGTGGGTTGCCGACGTTCGCTAAGAAAGATTCCACGGGCATTTGCTTCATTGGGGAGCGCCGGTTCAACGATTTCTTAGCCCAGTATCTGCCCGCGCAACCCGGCAGCATCGTCGATCTCGACGGCGTCCACCTAGGCCGACATCAAGGTTTGATGTATCACACAATCGGGCAGCGCGGAGGCCTCGGATTGGGCGGTGTACAAGGACGCCCAGAATCTCCGTGGTATGTCTGCGCGAAAAATCTTGTGGCAAATGAGCTTATTGTCTGTCAGGGCAATGAACACCCGGCACTCTTTAAGCAATCAGCGACCATCACAAAACTGCACTGGATTAACTCAGCACCAACCGAAGGGCATCGATTGGCCGCCAAGATTCGCTACCGTCAAGCTGACCAAGCGTGTCATCTCCACTATCTGGACGAAGCCCGTGAATCGCTCACCCTGACTTTCGATGTGCCTCAGCGGGCCGTCACACCGGGACAGTGGGCTTGTTTATACGACGGTGATGTGTGTCTGGGCGGCGGTATCATCGAGTCAACCGAATGATCAGCGCCGACCTTCAAGGCCGAGCCACGGCGCTTGCCGCTATCACCCAAAGCATCGAGGTGGCCTTCGATCTTGCTCGCGTCAATCGACTGTCGACCGCACCGCTTCTTTGTCTTACGGAGAGCTTGTTTCAAATCAACCCAGAAAGCACTCGAGCGATTTACGCAGCGGGCGATCAACTCGCGCTGGGCGTGAGCCGCTGCAAGGAAAGGCTGGATGCCCCGATGCGGCAAGATGAGGCATTCCTCAGCACGGGCCTACAAATCACCGGCTTAGCAAAAAAACTACTGAGTCAGCCAGCGACCCAGCAATCTCTGCGAGCAGGACTCGAAGCTGCCGCATTGTATCGAGCCAAGGCCAGTTCAGCGGATGCAGCCCAAGCGGAAGCCGAGAAAGCCTTGGCAGATCTCTACCAAGAGCACATCAGTCCACTCGGCCCAAAGATCATCTTGCGCGGGGAGCCCCGATTACTTCAGCAGCCGGAAATTGCTGCTAAAATTCGAACTGTACTTTTGGCTGGCGTTCGCGCGGCTGTGCTCTGGAGACAGCTCGGTGGCACGCCCTGGCAGCTGATTTTCAAACGCGAACAGCTCAAACGCGCCTTAAACACCATCGCCTGACCGAGCTGACAGGATTGTCATGATC